>JAZOUV010000027.1:0-7694 GCA_045658315.1 Eubacteriales bacterium | reverse complement strand
CATCATACTACTTATTGTATTTGTACGGTGGTATATAGAATACAAACATCAATTATATTACATAAAGCTTGAAATTACCCGTTCCGACGGAGAAGAGCAAAAATACTGGAAACAAATAAAAAGAACCCTATGGTATAGAGTTCTTATAGATATTTTCAGATAATACGAAGCGGTATAAAACTGCTTCTTTTTTTATTACAGCACAAATATTTTTAAAATGCAATTATTATTGTTAAGGTCTTGCAGAATTCATAAAAATCTGTTAGAATAACAAAAAGGCGGTGTTGCATAATGAAAATAATCGATGTTACAGGACAAATAAGAGATGATATGTGGAACTATGAGTTCCCTTTTCCAAAATATAAATTGAAGCCTCTGCCCCAGCCCGAATGGGTTGAATCAAGGGTATATTGCGAAATATTTGAAGGTATGCATTCGCAGACAGGCACATATTTTGAAACCCCCGCCCACTTTTTTGGCCCCGAAGAAAGCTACAACCTTGAAGAAGTTCCCGTCGAAAAACTCGTGAACGTCAGATGTTCACATATAAAACTTGACAGAAATATATTTGAGACGGGTAAACGTGAAAAGATTACGGTAGAAATGCTTGAAGAGGCATCGAAAAATATAGATATAAAAGAAGGCGACGCTTTAATTTTCTCGTGCGGTTGGGGAATATACTGGTCTGACAAAAAATATCTCGAATGTTCGCCCTATCTTTCTTACGAGGCAATGGAATGGCTTGTAAGTAAAAAACCATACATATTGGGTGCAGACGTACCACGGTGGGAAAACCTCGAAAAGCCCGAAGGCTTTTTTGAAATGTTCTACAAGGCGAATATACTGTTACTCGGTCCGCTTGTCAATCTTGAAAATGTGGGCACAAAAAATCTTACGCTCACTACCCTTCCCATAAATGTTATAGGAACGAGCTGTGCTCCTTGCAGAGCAATTATTACCGAAAACAACTAAAAGGAGAAATATAGATTATGATAACAAAAGATGATATAGTATTCAGCCTCGAATGTATGGGCATAGAGAAAGGTGATATACTCCTTCTTCACAGTGCACTGACATCGATAGGCAAGGTGGACGGAGGTGCCGAAGCAGTTATAGACGCATTTCTTGAAGCAATAGGCGATGAAGGAACACTTGTAATGTCAACATTGACAGGTTGGTTTGCACCTTTTGATGCGGCAACCTCCCCCTCGGCTGTTGGTTACCTCAGCGAAACATTCAGAAAACGCCCCGGCGTACTCCGTTCACTCCACCCCGTTCACTCGGTGGCAGCTTACGGAAAGTATGCGGAATATATAACAAAAGAGCATGACAAGTGCGAAACCGGTTGCGGCGAAGGCACACCCTATCTCAAGATAGCTGAACTTAACGGCAAGGCAATGCTGCTCGGCGTTGATATGGACAGAAATACCACCATGCATTCTATGGAAGAGGCTATTGATGCAAAATATCTGCTTACACTTGATATCCCTGCACCTACATACATTGACGACTACAAGAACAAAAAATTCACTCTCAAGAAATTCCCCCCCGGACACCGTGATTTTCTTTCGATGACTCCCCTTCTCCGTAAGAATGACCTTATGAACGAAGGCAAGATAGGCAACGCCCTCGTAAAAGTTATCGACGTGAAGGCTATGTTTGACTTAGGCAAGAGCCTTATGGAAAAAAATCCTCTTTTGTTTATCTGCGAAAACGAGAACTGCAACTCATGCCATTGGTCAAGGCTTCTTTATACAAATGAGAAAATCGACTATAGCAGATACAAGAAGATACAGTGCCATGACCCGCACTGCGAAGTTTGTGTAGTGGAGGAACAGTAATATGTATAATTTCAGCATAGAAATATCCGACAATATAGCAAAAAGCTTTGAGGAAAAACTGAAAGTATCCTCAGAGCTTGGAATAAATAATATTGAAAGTTCGGACGTAATAGACGGAACACCTCTTTACGAAATGAGTGGCGAACAGCACGAAAGAATACGAGATATGCTTATTGATTACGGCAAAAGGATCGTTCTTCTTTCAACAAGACTTGATGTAAATGACAAGAATAAATTGAATGTTCTTTTCAGACGTGCACTCGTTTTAAACGTTAAAGGTATTAAGGTCTTCCCAAAGGAAAGTGACGATTTATCTTACGCAAAGAAGCTGTCAAAATCTTACGGAATTCCGCTTTTGTTTGAAAATGACTCAAAGAGCTTTATAAATAACGAAAATGTTATGCAAGAACTCATAAAGGACGATGAGAACGCCGGATTGATATTCAATCCCTTTGAATTTGTATGTATGCAAAAACACCCGTTTTTACATGTATATTACACAAGCAAGATAAAGAACAGAATAGCATTTCTCCGTATAACCGACGGTCTCTACAATGTACATGAGCCCATAATGCTCCACCACGGTTGTGCTGAGGTAAAAGAGCTTGCATCAATAATGCTTTCCCGTTCATTTGACGGATACTTTTCATTCGCCCCTTATCTGCCCGATATGACCCTTGAGCAGTACAAGAAATGTATAGCTATATTTAAAAATGACCTAAAAAATATGTAAAAAACTTCCGGCTCTGCAGAACAGTTTATAAGAAAAAGTTCTGCATGACCGGAAGTTTTTTTAATACTTTTTCATATTGGCCTTATATATAGGACAGGTAGAATAGTCCGAGGTGCAATATGTTTTTTCGTGTACGACTTTCTGTGAGCTGTAAGTAAATCTTGTTACGGTATTAACACCGACAATGCCCTCGCAAGTAACGCTTTTTGCGGACTCCGTATAGAAAAACGGGCACATAGCCTCAACATTTATAGTTTTGTTTGCCATAAACCTCAAATCTCCTTTTTACGTGTGTTAAAATCTTAAAATACACCGAAAGAAAAAGTAGATTCGCCCTCGTCGTCAAGAACACTTATTTTCATATTTCTGAACTCTCTTTCGTTTTCATCAATATCGTAATCGCTTTTTTTGCGATAATAATCAAGAACATCTTGTTCGTATGCGTAAAATTCGTAACTGTAACCGTCGTCAATGTGTCTCATAGAATTGCTCCTTTGCTAAAAAGACTTCAAATACCCCCGAAAGTACATTCGGAGGTATTTATTAATGTTTATAGGCTTATATTACCAGCCTTTTACTTTTTCAAAACTCCTGCTGCTCCAAGGACGATTACGGCAAAACCGAGGATCAGACACCACATGGGCAAAAGGGTAACAGCATTAATAAGGTTGCTCATTAAAACAAGAACTCCCCACAGGGCAAGAAGAATTCCTGCGTACACCATACAATTCTTAACCGCTTTTTCCACAGTAGCACTCGCTTTCGCTCCGTCTCCACCAAAAGTAGATAGAAGAAGTAAAAAAATAGCTGCAACAACTCTCAGGGACTGCATAAATATATTTTCGTTACGTGTTTTACGGGTGAGTGGTTTTCCATTTTCAACGCGAATATATCTGTTTGCAGCTATCTGAGGTCTTTTATGGTTTATTAATCTTTCGTCAATGTAGTTATTCATATTATTTACTCCTTCCGCTTTTCTTAGCTTACGAGTATATTATACTCCACTTTTAGTAGAATGTCAATACTTTTGGTAGAATTTTTTAAAAAACCTTGACTTTTTTCTACTTTTGGTATACAATGGTATCAGAGGAGTGATATGTTTTATGACAATAGGAAAGAGAATAAAGCAGCTGCGTGAAAAAAAAGGATACACGCAGGCAGAGTTCGGCAAGCTTTTGGGGCTGTCGGATAAAGCTGTTTCCACATGGGAAAATGATATAAAAATACCAAGAATGTCTACCCTGCAAAAGATTGCGGATATGTTCTGCGTTTCGACAAGCTATTTGGTAGGCGAAAGAGAAGACAAGAATCATAGAGGAGCTGTAAAGATACCTGTTATGGGTAACGTTGCGGCAGGTACGCCGATTACTGCGATTCAAGAATATATAGATGTAGCCGATTCCGATACATGGGAAGAGATTCCCGAGGCATTGGCATCGACGGGCGATTTTTTTGCCCTGCGTATAAACGGCGACAGTATGGAGCCTAAGATGTCAAGAGGCGATATTGTTATCGTGAGACAGCAGTCTGATATTAATTCAGGCGAAATAGGCATAGTTATGGTAGGAGACGGAGAGGCGACCTGTAAGAAGATCAAAAAACGCCCCGACGGTGTTATGCTCATATCGACAAATCCCAAATATGAACCGATGTTTTATAATAACGAGCAAATAGAAGAACTGCCCGTTTGTATTATCGGCAAGGTTATCGAGCTCAGAGCAAAGTTTTAATTGATTTTTATCGAGGAAGTAAAAAACTGTCTAAAAAATCCGCGGTTCACGAAAAGCGTTCTGCCCCGTTTTGTACGGATAGCACAAAACGGGGCAGAACTTTTTTTGAATTTTATAATCTTTCTTTTTTCAGGGCTTTTTTACAGCCCATTTTTTAATTTGTCTTATGTTTATCGAGAAACAGTATATCTTACAGTCATACTTATTCCGTTACTTTTTTTGAATCTTCAACGAGGATATCAAAGTATTTTTACAGTACCATTCATATTAAATTGATTAGTACTGTTATAATCACCGAACAAGCAATCAAAAGTTACTGTGAAACTGGGGACAGATGCCAGTTTCCCCATTTCCTCCCAAACTCCTGTCGTAGCATTGTACATACAAACGGTTTTGGTATCAGAATCCATATCATACCCACTACGCCACTTGTTCATAGTTTTCATATAGTTATTAAGAACAGCTTCACTATTATTAAAGCTTACTGTAAAACCTGACCCATTTATGCAAAGTCAATAAAAATCAAAAAAAAACACAACAGAGCATTATCTTTATGTATAGGAATATCATAAGGTTGATATTTCACAAGATAATCGGTCTGTCGTGCTGCTGTGAGTTTACCGACATATATTATACTCAATAGAGAACAATTTGTAAATATATAAAATTACCGATTTTTTGATAATTTTTTTGGTGCATTTAGCAGTTTGGTAGAAATTTTACACAAATACAAATTTTTTTACAAAAAGAATTTGGTGACAAAGAAGAATAAAGTACCACAAATCCCTTATAAAGCATATTATACAACGAGGCAGCTTATGCCTTTTATACAAAAAAATATCAGGGAGAGAAAAACATGAATTATAACAGAGGCTGTTATAACCGTCAAAGCGACAAAAGATACTGTTCCTCAAGACCTATGGAAAATTGCGGAACAATTCAACCTCGCTATACGGATAACAGAAACTATGATACTGCCAACACAGCCGAGATGAATTACAGATTGGCAATGGTATATTCGCCGTACCAGGAATGGCAGAACATTTACTGCGGAGAAAAGGCGTTAGAAAACGGCACAATTTTCGCTGAACTCGACAAGCCCTTTTTGGGCTATAAATGCTCCAAGGGGGTATGCTCATTATGAAAGACAGAGAAAAGATGATGAAAAAGGTACAAATTGCCGATTTTGAACTTATTGAGGCAAACCTTTATCTTGATGTATACCCGAACTGCGAAAAGGCTATGGAATATTTTTACACGGCACGCGACAGAGCAGAATATTTAAAGAAAGAATATGAAGAAAAGTATGGTCCTTTGACCGCAAAATCAAATATGGGCAACGAGTGGAACTGGATAGACTCGCCTTGGCCATGGAAATGTGAGGGTTAATATATATGTGGATATACGAAAAAAAGCTTGAATACCCGGTAAAGATAAAGAATCCCAACGCTAAACTGGCAAAGGCAATAATAACACAATTAGGTGGACGCGATTGTGCTTTATGATAATTAGTGGCGTATAATTTTTAAAAAAACAAACGACAATTTATTATTTTTTTCGTCATTTTAACAAGACGAATTTATAGGACGTTTTTTCAATTTTTTTGCAAATGTATAATATTCCGGCATCAAACAGGAGGATATTATCCATGAAAATTGCATTAAAATTTTCAAATGCTTTGTTCAAAGCAAGAACAGAACAAAAGTATACCCAGAGTGAGGTTGCCGAAGCTGTATCCATTACGGTACGTTGGTATCAAAAAATTGAAGCCGGCTCAAGTTTACCCGGGTCTCTTACTATGCTTAGGCTAATTCTATTTCTTCATATTGATGTAGAAAAATTCAGAGAGGAGGCCGAGTTAGTTGTTCCGGTATCTTCCAATAAAAGAAAGCTATTACTCCGATGAGCTTGGCAATTACATCTCTTTCGGCATTGTTGTTTTAAATGTATCAGGTTCTATAATCACAACTGTACCTGATGTATCATTAGACGAAAAGTTTGTAGCCGAATTATGTTGTGAGTGTACAGTTAATCAACTCGATCCTATTCATCTGCTTGACGTTATTGAAGACCGTTTGTGAACTAATTTACATATTTTTACTATTGTCAAATCCCAATTTTTGAGGCTCCCTCCCATTCAAATATGAGCCTCAAATTAAAAAGCAAGAACGTTTTATAAAATGTTCTTGCTTTTTATATTACTCTTTTTCTACTAATTTAGGAGGGGTAATAATAGGATTTTGACCATTAGCCGATGTAATCTGTGCTATTTGCAGAGATATTCTTGACAACAACCTCGCTATAACAGCCATTCCCAAAGGACTATTCTTAAATTCATCATTCCAATCAATACCATCAATTTCTGCTCCCTCCTTAATAGGAAGGATTGCACCATAGGATACTACCAAATCAAACACAAGATTGGGGTCAAATTTCAAACTTCTCTTAATAATCACTTTTAATGTTGAATTATTTGTTTGTTCAAAAAACAAGTCATCCTCAATCACAAGTTTAACTCTATCTTTCGTAGCTCCTACGGTCTTCACTTGATAATTAATCTCGTTCAAAAAACAACTATAGTCTTTATCGAAAATTTTTTCAAATGCCATTTTACTATACCTCCTTTATGCTCTCTACTGATTGTGGTAACACAGTACTATAGTAAGTATAACCGGGTTGCATATGAGTTACTTGACATGAAGTATTAAACTCATCTAATGTACCGCTTATTTTTGATAAATGTTCGTTAATTGAAGCAATATAAATATTTTCCGCACTATCACCAAAATCAACAAAGTTCCTAATAGCCGTTTCAACAACTTGATTTAATGATTTTCCATTTTTTATAGCTTTATTAGCAATTTTTCTGTGCAAATCACAATCTATTCTAACATTAAAAGACCCTTTATAAATTTTATCTGGTTCTTTACCTACTTCTTTACAAAAATTAAGATAATCATCAACTGCGTTTTCAAACTCTTGTTTAATTTTCATAGGGTCTTTACTCTGAAATGTAACTAAATCATCAATCCCTTCAATTTTCCCATACAAAAGCTGTTCATCCGCAAGAAAATTTACATTGGCAAAATACCCTTTATACCGCAAAGTATTTTCCATTATATCTCACCTATACTTTCTAAATATTCTTTTAATTGTTTTACCGAAGCTATATCCATATCAGGACTTGGGTGTGGTTTATGTAATCCAATTACCTTTTTATCAGAAGCACGATAGAAAAGAACTCTAGACCCCGAAGTCTTTCCTTTGTTGCTTTCTTCAAACCCCAACTTTTTCAGTAAACTGCGAGCCTCATCATAAGTATAGTCTTTCGGCATTCTTTTTATTCTTTCTATTGCCTTTTGGAACTGCCCCATTCATCACCCAACCTTT
>JAZOUV010000026.1:0-13273 GCA_045658315.1 Eubacteriales bacterium | reverse complement strand
GATAAGTTGTTTAGGTGAATACGATTTTTTTGAGGTCGAACATTTTGTTCGACCTCTTTTTGAACGTAATGTTTTTTGTGTCATTTCACTAAAAAATAAGAGTGAATTTTGTTGTTGGATATTCACAAAAAAGATTGAATAATAAGCGATAATATGGTAAAATATACCTAAAGATAAAATACAGAAAGAAGGTGTTTCCGATGGTTATAGATGAAGATGTGCAGAATAACCGTATACATAGCTATACGGCTGGTTGTGTATATATGTTGTTTTTGTTGTGTTGTAAATCCTGTTTATACCTAAAGGAGACACTAGTATATGAAGAAATACGTATTTGTCTTATTCTTAATAATTACTTTAACGTTTTTATCTTGTCAGAACAAAAATAATCTTGACCAATCGGAAACACTTGTTGAAGACGAAGAATCATTGTCTTTGTGTTTTCATGCAAAACTTTTGGAAACATTTGAAATTTCAAAAAATGTTTTTTCCGGAGAAATAATTGATGAATTGTGTGAAGATCCTGCTTTTGTTAAAAGCACAAGTTAACTTTTTGTCGTCGGCAGACCGCAAGGAAGATTCATAATTGAAGATGGCGATAATGAATCTAAAGTAACAAATCAACTTGATAGGTATATTGAAAAAACTATGGAAAAAAAGATTGGTCAAAAGAAAGAATTTTCAAAGAAATCTAACGAGTTTATAGTACAAGCAAAACTAAAAATAAAAAACATTAAGAAATAATACTTGTAAAACTAATTATGGGGCTGTCTCATAGCATTAACAAATTGTGAACACTATGTACACCTATAACAAAAAAGTCAAGGTTATTTTTATGACAACCTTGATTTTTTGGTTGTTTTGTATATGAGGCTGTTTCAAAAATTTAATTTGAGACAGCCCCGATAATTGTCAGAGAGGAGAATGCTTAGTGAAAAATGCAAAAAACATAATTGTTTTGTTTTTGTTTTGTGCCGTTTTTTTGTGGGGGTGTAAAGGTGAAGACCTTGTAGATCCATATGTAATACCGTATAGCTTTGAAGAGTCGTTTCAGGTGGCAAAAAATGTATATGAAGGTAAATTAGTCAACATAGAAAAAGTAAATGAGGATTATAAGCTTACTGTAAATATAGACGTAGTACATAAAGGCGATTATTTGGTTGGTGATACTGTTGAGGACAAATTTGAATATTCCACATATATCATAACCCATGCCGAAGAGGGATTTATTGAGATTGGTGGAAGATATTTGGTGATGACAGGAACAGATGAAATTATCGATGAATATGATTATGGAACAATAGACAATTGTTATAGGTTAATTAGAATATTTGAAGACGGCAGTTTGAAACAAGATGCTGATAAATATACTGATTATACTACTGTTTTTGAAGGAGGAAAACCGCCGAAAAATTACGAAGAAATATTGTCGCGTTTTTTTGGACTTGATTCATACAAAAATCTTATAGAATTTTACTATGGAATAGATAATCTTGTAACTGCATGTGATAAGGCGGAGAATGTATATATTGGCGAGATTGTAGAAAAAGGGGCAAGTCTTGTAATTGAAGGACCGCAAAAACGTAATATTGAATTTCGGCGGGTAAAAATAAAAGTTAAAACTGTGTACAAGGGTGAGTATATACCCGGAGAGATAGTGGAAGATATAATAATTGAACAGCATAGAACTAATGAGGACAATGTAGAAATAATAGATCAATTTATTATTTCAGGCGGTGTATTTGATTGTGGTTACTCGTTAGATGATGAGATATGGAGTAAATTATGAAATAAAAACTAATCAAATTATATGAAAAAAACACCTTGTTTTTTGAGGTAGCATATAGCGATGTAGAAAACTGAGGTGTTTTTGTTGTTATAATTGCACTAATTTCGTGATAAAAAAATGTCAAATTTGAGATATTGCTTATTGACTTAAGAGAGTGTATGTGTTATAATAGATTAGATATGAATAAGTAAAGCATATCGACATAGTTTCGATTACTTTTACATAACGCTAAAACTATGTCAACCTTGCTCGGCAAGGTTGATTTTTTGAAAAGGAAAGATGGAATGGAATTGCTTTTGAAAGACGGAATGGTATATTCCGCCGGTAAATTTCAGAAAATGTCAATTCATATAGCAAACGGCACCGTTACAGGTTTGGAAAGCCACCCCAAACATAACGGTTCTTTGGTCGTTGATTGTTCTTCGTTTTATATTTTTCCCGGTTTCACCGACGTGCATGTGCATTTTCGTGAACCGGGTTTTTCTTATAAAGAAACGATAGCTACAGGCTCTCTTGCGGCGGCACGGGGCGGCTTCACTGACGTATGCACCATGCCTAATCTGAGTCCTGCACCCGACTGCATTGAGAACTTACAGATACAGCTCGATTTAATTAAAAAAGATGCCGTCATAAACGTTCACCCATTCGGTACGATAACAAAACAGCAGATTGGCGAAGAATTGTCCGATATGGAAGGAATGGCAGATAACGTTATAGGCTATTCCGACGACGGACGCGGTGTACAGTCTGACGAGATGATGAAAAAGGCTATGCTGAAAGCAAAGTCGCTTGGAAAAATAATTTCTGCACATTGCGAAGATAACAGCTTACTTTTCGGAGGATATATTCACGAGGGCGAATATGCGAAGCTTCACGGACATAAGGGGATTTGCTCTGCATCTGAATGGAAGCAAATTGAAAGAGATTTGAAGCTCGTTGAAAAAATCGGTTGCAAATACCACGTATGTCATATATCGACAAAAGAAAGTGTTGAGCTTATAAGACAAGCCAAGAAAAAAGGGCTTGACGTTACGTGCGAGACGGCTCCCCACTATCTGATAATGAACGATATGATGCTTGAAGAAGACGGAAGATTCAAAATGAATCCGCCTATCAGAAGCGAAGCGGATAGAAAAGCTCTTGTTGAAGGGTTACTCGACGGAACGGTCGATATGATAGCCACAGACCACGCACCCCACTCGGCTGAAGAAAAGTCAAAGGGACTTTCGGGAAGTAATATGGGTGTTGTCGGAATAGAGACGAGCTTTGCTGCGATGTATACATACCTTGTTAAAAAAGGTGTTATGACACTTGAAAAGCTTATCGAAGTAATGTATGTGAATCCATCAAAAAGATTTAACATAAACAAAGGCATCGAAGTAGGCAAAAAGGCAGACCTTACGGTGTTTGATTTAAACAAAAGGTATACAATAGACCCCGCCGAATTTAAGTCAATGGGTGTTGCTACTCCTTTCAAGGGACACGAGGTTTACGGTGAATGTAAACTGACTTTAGCTAACGGCAACATCGTATATAACGGCGGATTGGATTTAGAATAAATAACGGGGGATAGAAAAAATGGCAAAGAGAACAGATTTAAAAAAGATTATGATTATAGGCTCAGGACCTATAGTAATCGGTCAGGCGGCAGAGTTCGACTATGCGGGAACTCAGGCATGTCTTGCACTCAAGGAAGAGGGATATGAGGTAGTACTTGTAAACTCTAACCCTGCGACGATAATGACAGATACCACTATTGCGGACAAGGTTTATATGGAGCCTCTTACACTTGAATACGTTGCAAGAATATTGAGATATGAGCGTCCCGACGCTATTATCCCCGGAATCGGCGGACAGACAGGTCTTAACCTTGCTATGCAGCTTGAACAGAAGGGCGTTCTTAAAGAATGTCATACAGAGCTTCTCGGTACAAGCAGTGAAAGTATTGAAAGAGCAGAGGACAGAGAATTGTTTAAGGAGCTTTGCCGTTCAATAGGCGAACCCACTATTCCCTCGGAAATTTCGTACAACCTTGAAGAAGCAAAGGCGGCGGCAAAAAGAATCGGTTATCCCGTAGTTCTTCGTCCTGCGTTTACTCTCGGCGGTACAGGCGGCGGTTTTGCAAACAATGAAGAAGAGCTTTGTGAGGTTGCTGTCAATGCCTTCTAACTCTCGCCCGTTCATCAGGTTCTTATAGAAAAGAGCGTTAAAGGTTACAAGGAAATCGAGTTCGAGGTAATGAGAGACGGTAACGATACCGCTATCACTATCTGCGGTATGGAAAACATCGACCCTGTCGGCGTTCATACCGGCGACTCACTCGTTGTTGCTCCAATTATGACTCTTTCCGAGCACGACCAAAAGATGCTTAATGACTCTGCTATCAAATTAATAAGAGCACTTGAAATTAAGGGCGGTTGTAACGTTCAGTTTGCACTTGACCCCCATTCAAGCAACTACTATCTTATCGAGGTCAATCCCCGTGTTTCGCGTTCTTCCGCACTTGCCTCGAAGGCTTCGGGATATCCTATTGCACGTGTTACCGCAAAAATTGCTGTTGGTATGACTCTTGATGAAATTAAGATTGCCAATACAAACGCTGCTTTCGAGCCACGTCTCGATTACGTTATAGCGAAGCTTCCCAGATTCCCGTTTGATAAGTTTACTACCGCTTCAAACCAACTCGGTACACAGATGAAGGCTACCGGTGAAGTTATGGGTATCGGCTCAACTCTTGAAGAATGTTTGCTTAAGGGCATTCGTTCTCTTGAGGTTGGCGTAAATCACATTTATCACCACAAGTTTGACCATATGACAGATGTTGAGCTTCGTTCTTACATCAGCGAGTTCCGTGATGACAATATTTTTGCTATCGCTGAGCTTATTTATCGCGGTGCTACAGTTGCTGAGATTCACGATATTACGAAAATTACCCCCTTCTTCCTTGAAGCTATCAAGAACATAGTTGATATGGAAGAAACTCTTAAGGGACACGCTTTCGAGCTTGAAACACTTAAAGCTGCTAAAAAGATGGGCTTTAGCGACAAATACGTTGCAAGAATGTGGGAATGCACAGAGCTTGACGTATTCAAGTTCAGAAAAGAGCATAACCTTTTCCCCGTATTCAGAATGGTTGATACTTGTCATACAGGAGCATATATTCCTTATTTCTATTCATCATACACCGGTGAAAACGCATCGGTGCTCACCGATAAGAAGAAGATTGTTGTGCTTGGTGCAGGTCCTATCAGAATCGGTCAGGGCGTAGAATTTGACTACTCGACGGTACACGCTGTAACTACTATAAAGAACTCCGGTTACGAGGCTATTATTATTAACAATAACCCCGAAACCGTTTCGACAGACTATACGACGGCTGATAAGCTCTATTTTGAGCCTCTTACTCCCGAAGATGTTATGAACATTATCGAGTTTGAGAAGCCCGAGGGTGTTATCGCATCACTTGGCGGTCAGACTGCAATAAACCTTGCTCAGCCTCTCTACGACCTCGGTGTTAAGATAATCGGTACCGACTGTGCAGCTATCGACAAGGCAGAAAACAGAGATGCATTTGAAAAGCTTCTTAAGGAGCTTAATATTCCTCAGCCCGAGGGCAGAGCAGTTACCAAGATTGAAGACGGTGTTGCTGCTGCGGCGAAGATTGGATATCCTGTACTTGTCCGTCCTTCATTCGTACTTGGCGGGCGTGCAATGCAAATAGTTGCCAACGAAGAACAGCTCCGCCATTACCTTAAAACAGCGGTTGAGATAGACGAGGACAAGCCCGTTCTTGTTGACAAGTACATCAGCGGTAAAGAAGTCGAAGTCGATGCTATCTGCGACGGACACGATGTGTTTGTTCCCGGTATTATGGAGCTCGTTGAAAGAACCGGTGTTCACTCGGGAGACTCTATAAGCGTATATCCCGCCTTCTCGATTTCCGACAAGGTAAAGGGTACTATTCTTCAATACGCCAAGAAGCTCGGCCTTGGAATTGGTATAATCGGTCTTTACAATATTCAGTTTATTGTTGATAAGAACGATGAGGTGTTTATCATTGAAGTAAATCCACGTTCTTCAAGAACTGTACCGTTCCTTTCAAAGTCAACCGGATACAGCTTGGCTGACATTGCTACAGAGGTAATTCTCGGCAAGTCTCTCAAGGAGCAGGGACTCTTCTCACTCTATCCCCAAGAAAAGAACAGATGGTATGTAAAAGTACCCGTGTTCTCGTTCAACAAGCTTCGCGGACTTGATGCTTACCTTTCTCCCGAAATGAAGTCTACCGGTGAAGCTATCGGATATGACGACAAGTTCTACAGAGCACTTTATAAAGCACTTCAGGCATCGGGTATGCACCTCCAGAATTATGGTACGGTGCTTGCGACTATTGCTGACTGTGATAAAGAAGAGGCACTTCCTCTTATCCGTCGCTTCTACAATCTCGGATTTAATATTGAGGCAACTTCGGGAACGGCTAAGTTCCTTAAAGAAAACGGAATACGTACCCACATAATTAAAAAGCTTTCCGAGGATGCCGAAGAGTTGGCAGAGTTGATTCGCCAGGGACATATCGCTTACGTTATCAACACAAGCGACCCCTCGTCTTCGGGTACAACACGCGACGGTTTTGAGATAAGAAAGTATGCTACTGAAAACAACGTAACTATGTTTACTTCGCTCGATACCGTAAGAGTTCTTCTTGACGTGCTCGAAGAAACAACATTGACGATTTCTACAATTGACGCTTAATAAAATGTAATATATAGGGCGGGGATTGCCTCTCCGCCCTGTGATAAGGAAAACAATGAAGCAAACGATTTTTACGATAAAAGAAAACGCGGCTCTTACAGCTAACGTATACGAAATGGTACTTGTGGGTGATACTGCGGGTATTGCTCCCGGTCAGTTTGTAAATATAAAAATAGAAGGTCTCTATCTTCGCCGTCCCATTTCGGTTTGCGATTTTTCGCACAATACCCTTACACTTGTATATAAAGTGGTTGGCAAGGGAACAGAGCAGATGGCAAAAAAGACATCGGGACAGAAGCTTGATGTATTGACAGGTCTCGGCAACGGATACGATACCACAAAAAGCGGCAACACCCCCTTGCTTATCGGCGGCGGTGTTGGCGTTCCCCCCATGTACGCTCTTGCCAAAAAGCTTATAGAAGAGGGCAAGAAAGTCAGTGTTATATTGGGTTTTAACGTAGCTGACGAAATATTCTACAAAAATCAATTTGAGGAATTAGGTGCTTCTGTCAGCGTGACTACGGTTGACGGAAGTGTGGGCGTAAAGGGATTTGTTACCGACGCTTTAAAGAATATGGGCGGTTATTCCTATATTTACACTTGCGGTCCCGAGGTTATGCTCAGGGCGGTATATAATGTGAGTGAAACAAGCGGTCAGTATAGCTTTGAGGAGCGTATGGGCTGCGGTTTTGGTGCTTGTATGGGTTGTACCTGCAAGACGAAGTACGGAAACAAGCGTATTTGCAAAGACGGTCCTGTTCTTGAAAAGGAGGAGATAATATGGTAAATACAAAAATCTCCCTTTGCGGAATCGAAATAGATAATCCTGTTATCCCCGCAAGCGGAACCTTTGGATTCGGATATGAATTTGCTGAGCTTTATGATATAAACTGTCTCGGAACGTTCAGCTTTAAGGGAACGACAAAAGATGCCAGATTCGGTAATCCTACTCCGAGAATAGCCGAGTGTGCATCGGGGATGCTCAATGCGGTAGGTCTTCAGAATCCCGGTGTTGAAAAGGTTATATCCGACGAGCTTCCCAAGCTTGCAAAAGTATTCAAGAAAAAGGTTATGGCAAATGTAAGCGGTTTTGCTGTTGAAGACTACGTTTACACCTGCGAAAAGCTTGACAAAGAGGAGCAGGTCGGTTGGCTTGAAGTTAATATAAGCTGTCCTAACGTACATGGCGGCGGCATGAGCTTCGGCACGTCTCCCGAGTCTGCTTATGAGGTTACAAAAGCTGTTAAGGCTGTAACTAAAAAGCCTGTTATAATCAAGCTTTCGCCCAACGTTACAGATATCGCAAGTATTGCGGCGGCGTGCGAAAATGCGGGTGCCGACGGTATTAGTATGATAAATACTCTTATGGGTATGAGAATTAATCTTAAAACGAGAAAACCCATAATCGCTAATAAGACAGGCGGTTATTCGGGCCCCGCTATATTACCTGTTGCTCTTCGTATGGTATATCAGGTATATGACGCGGTGAAGATACCGATTGTGGGTATGGGCGGTATATCTACCGCAGAAGACGTTATCGAAATGATGATGGCGGGTGCTACTGCCGTTGAAGTCGGTGCGGCAAATCTTATAGAGCCTTTTGCTTGTAAGCAAATTATTCACGATTTGCCTATTGTTATGGAAAAATACGGAATTAATGATTTGAATGAAATTATCGGAGGAGCACACTGATATGGGAAGAGATGTTATTATTGCATGTGATTTTTCAACCAAGAAAGCAGTCATGGACTTTCTTGACAAGTTCAATGAAGAAAAGCCTTTCGTGAAGATTGGTATGGAGCTTTACTATGCAGAAGGCCCCGAAATAGTTCGTGAAATTAAAGCGAGAGGCCATAAAATATTCCTCGATCTTAAGCTTCACGATATTCCCAATACCGTTAAAAAGGCTATGTCGGTTTTGTCAAGACTTGACGTTGATATGACAAACCTTCACGCATCGGGTACTATTGCAATGATGGAAGCGGCTATCGAGGGCTTGACTAAGGAAGACGGTACAAGACCTATGCTTATTGCTGTAACTCAGCTTACTTCTACAAGTGAAGAAAGAATGAAAAACGAGCTTCTTATTAATGCCCCCATTGACGAGACTGTTATGCACTATGCGAAGAACGCAAAGCTCGCGGGGCTTGACGGTGTTGTTTGTTCTCCCCTTGAGGCAGGAAAGGTTCACGATACCTGCGGTAAAGACTTTGTAACGGTAACTCCCGGCGTTAGATTTTCTGACGGCGACATTGGAGACCAGGTAAGAGTTATGACTCCTGAGCAGGCAAAGAGGATAGGCTCTGATTATATAGTTGTCGGAAGACCCATCACTGCCGCAGAGGATCCGGTTTCTGCATACAGAAGATGCGTAAAAGAATTCGTTGACTGATATAAAGGAGATAAATTGATATGGAAAGCTACAAGAGAGAGTTTATACAGTTTTTGCAGTCAGCAGGTGTTTTGAAGTTCGGTGATTTTACAGCCAAAAGCGGAAGAAAAATACCCTATTTTATAAATGCAGGCGATATTAAGACAGGCGACCAGATTTCGAAGCTCGGCGAGTTTTATGCAAAAGCATATTTTGAAAAAGTTGGTAACAAGAGAACAGTTCTTTACGGTCCTGCATATAAGGGGATTTCTATTGCGGTTTCTGCGGCAGTTGCTCTTGCAAGGCAGGGGCTTGACGTTCCTTTCTTCTTCAACAGAAAAGAAGTAAAAGACCACGGTGAAGGCGGAGTTTTTGTAGGTTACGTTCCGAAAGAGAATGAAGAAATAGTTATCGTTGAGGACGTTATTACCGCAGGAACGGCTATCCGTGAGAGTATGGAAATTCTTTCAAACGTTAAGGGTGCTAAGGTTTCCGCAGTTTTCGTGATGGTTGACAGAAAAGAAAAGGGTAAGACCGATATGTCTGCTATGGCGGAGCTTGAACAGGAATTCGGGTTCCCCGTATTTTCGGTAGTTGACGTATACGATATTATCGAATACCTTGAAGAAGATCCCGCAAACAAGGAAAACGTTGACAGAATCAAGAACTACCTTTCAATTAACGGTGCAAAAGCGTAAATATTTACTGTAATAAGGAGAAATAAAATGAGAAGCATTATTGATATAATGGATCTATCCGTAGAAGAGATCAACGGTCTTTTGGATACCGCAGAGGATATAATAGAAAATCCGAAAAAATATGCGGAAGCTTGTCATGGAAAAAAACTTGCGACTCTGTTCTTTGAACCTTCAACAAGAACAAGACTCAGCTTTGAAGCGGCAATGTATGAGCTTGGCGGAAACGTTATAGGTTTTTCGGAGGCTTCCAGCAGTTCCTCATCTAAAGGCGAGAGCGTATCGGATACTGCAAGAGTGATAAGCTGTTATGCCGATATTATAGCTATGAGACACCCGAAAGAGGGAGCACCCTACGTTGCAAGTACGAAAGCGTCGGTTCCGGTAATCAACGCCGGCGACGGAGGTCATAACCACCCAACTCAGACTTTGGCTGACTTGCTTACGATAAAGAGAGAAAAGGGCAGATTCGATAATCTTACTATCGGTTTTTGCGGAGACTTGAAATTTGGCAGAACGGTTCACTCTCTTATAAATGCAATGTCAAGGTATGAAAACGTAAAATTCATTATGATATCTCCCGATGAGCTGAATATTCCCGATTACGTTAAGCAGAACGTGCTTATTCCAAAGAAAATCGAATACAAAGAGGTAAAGAGTTTAGAGGAGGCAATGCCCGAGCTTGATATTCTCTATATGACTCGTGTGCAGAAGGAGCGTTTCTTCAACGAGGCTGACTATATCAGACTTAAAGATACTTATATTTTGACGCCCGAAAAACTGCACAGTGCAAAGAAAGACCTTTGTATTATGCACCCGTTGCCGCGTGTAAACGAAATATCGGTTGCTGTGGACGACGATAAGAGAGCTTGTTATTTCAAGCAGGTTCTGAACGGAAAATATATGAGAATGGCACTTATACTTAAGCTTTTGGAGGTAGAGGTATGATAGTTGGACAGATAAAAGACGGAATAGTTCTTGACCATATTAAAGCCGGTCGAGGTATGAAAATATACGATACGTTGAAGCTTGGAGAGCTTGATTGTGCGGTTGCTTTGATTGTTAACGCAGATAGCGAAAAAATGGGCAAAAAGGATATAATCAAGATAAGCGGACTTATTGATATTGACTTTAATATACTTGGTTTTATCGACCCCGGTGTAACGGTTAATATAATCAATGACGGAAAGGTTGTAAAACGCGAAAAAATTGACCTTCCCGAAAGAATAACCGGAGTTTTGAAATGCAAAAATCCAAGATGTATTACAACCGTTGAGCAGGAGTTGCAACACGTATTTAAGCTTTGCGACGAGGATAACAAGGTATACCGTTGCATCTATTGTGAAACAAAAGCAGACCTTGAAAGTGTTAAATAAAGATTTAGAATTGACGGATTTTTTTAAAAAGTCCGTCTTTTTTTGTCTACGGATATAAAATCCATTTTTGGAATATTTTTTATTAAAAATATTGGTAAAAACATTATAATTTTATTGACAACCTGTTTGCTTTTGTGTTACAATAAAATACTAATAGTTATAAGGGGGAGTGTCCCCTCGCGTAAATATTATAGAATATCTAAGTTAAATAGATGGGTTTTTAACAATTGTTTTTCAGAAAAGGAAAAGGTGAAAAGTATGCGTAAAACAAGAATTGGAAAATCTATTATTACCTTCGCTTTGGCGTTGATCATGGTATTTGAACTTGTACCTGCATCGCTTTTGACAGCGTATGCAAATGATCCGTCGTCAAATCAAAATGTTTATTTGGGAGGAGCTGACGGAATAGCCGACAAAGATACTTCGATGAAGTATAATTTGTCTTTGGGCGATAATGCGTCCACAGAGCATGCCGGTCGTATCTGGACCGACAAGTCCGTATATTCCGACGATGCAACTTTTGAAAAATTCGGCGGAGGCACGTTGACTTATAAGCTCAACGAAGGCGGAAATCTCGGAGAAGATTTTCTCGTTGCATATTCCGCACTCGCGACTGCTGAGTCGATTGAAGGACAGACTCAGGCTCCTGTTGACGTTGTTTTGATTCTCGACGTATCAGGTTCAATGAGTAACGGCGACAGTGGAATGGATAACGGCAAGAGCCGTATAGCCAATACTGTTATTGCGGCAAATGATGCTATCAAGTCAATTATGGAACTTAACGAATATACCAGAGTTGCCGTTGTTGCCTTCAGTAATACGGCTCAGGTGTTGTTGCCTCTTGACAGATATACAAATACAACAGAAATAGAGAGAGAATGGATATCGACGGGTTGGTTTGACGGATATTGGAAAGAGACAGAGGTAGAGGTTCCGATATTCTCCGTAAGTACCGAGTATGCCAGCAATAACTATTCTGTGTTGTATACCAATGCAAAAAATTCGAAGAATGAAACTATAGAAAGCTCTACTGAAGTTCAAGGCGGAACGAACATTCAGATGGGTCTTTACACCGGTATGAACATACTGGCAACAGAGCAGTCAACAAAAGCTAATATTAACGGTGCTGAAATACAGAGAGTACCTTCTGTTATTCTTTTGTCTGACGGTTCTCCTACATATTCTTCAAGTTCGGAATCGTGGTGGGCTCCCGCAAATAACAATAATGACGGTCCCGGAAGTGCCCCCTATGCCGGAAACGGTATGAAGGCTATACTTGTCGGTTCTTATATGAAAGATGCAATCGACCGTAATTACGGTGTTACGGGAACAAAATTTGATACTACTGTATATACAGTAGGTATGGGTATAACAGGTCTTTCTACAAATGAAAAGAACCTTGCTTATATGACCCTTGACCCCGGCACACATTGGAATACTACCGGCCAAAATACCATGCGTGATACAATTAAGGGTTATTGGAATTCTTATAATAACTCGAGTTCTGTATCAATAAACGTAGGAAGAGTTAACGGAAACAGATATAGTGATAAGAGCTATACTGTTAACCACCCGCCCCAAAATGACGTAACTACTTACGACTACGTTGATGACTACTACGATGCAGACAATGCATCTGCAGTATCCGAAGTATTTAAGGAAATCGTTGCAGGTATTTCGGTTGCAGCGCCTCAGGTTCCTACTGAGCTCAAAGCCGGAGAACCGATGGACGCTACAGGTTTTATTACATATACTGACCCTATCGGTAAGTATATGGAGGTTAAAGACGTAAAGGCGATTATTTATTACGGTGTAAGTTATCCGTTGACAAGCAAGAATACAAACGGAAACGTTACGGAGTACGTATTTAATGCAGACGTTGACACTGCAGTTCACGGAAAACAGAATCTCAGCTCTATTAAGATTAAGGTAACAAAAGATGCTAACGGCGACGAGACTTTGACAGTAGAGATCCCCGCTGCTATCATACCTCTTCGTGTAAATTACGTTACTCTTAATTCAGACCGTTCCGTAAAGACGCATATTAACAACGGTGCATTTCCAACACGTGTTATTTACTCTGTTGGTTTGAAAGATGAAGTTGTAAAACTTGACAGCAACGGCGAGTATTACGTAGATAAAACTGAGCTTACTGACGAATATCTTGCAGCAAACACGGTTGACGGTTCTGTAAAATTCTATAGCAACCTGTTTACAAATACAAATACCGTTCACGGCTACAGTGCGGGTAATGCTACTGTAGAGTTTGAACCCTCACATACTAACTCAT
>JAZOUV010000025.1:0-32187 GCA_045658315.1 Eubacteriales bacterium | reverse complement strand
GGTCTGCCGTACGATGTACCTGAACCGTCATTTCCCCCTTTTGCATACCACAAGCCTCTTTGTATCGGGTTCATTCCATTTGCAGAATACGCACCTATATTAAAATAGTTGAAGTAGCCTTCATATCCGGGATATGTGCCCAATATTATGCTTGAACCTTGACTTCCCACTTCTATAATTATCATAGAAGAAAGAACGTAAGGATTTACCTTGTATTCAACACCGGCATTGTAAATAGCCGTCGCATAATTTAGTACGCTTCCGTCGGTATCGGTTATGTCATTCTCCATAAACGTTCCCGCTATTATCCTCTTTACTCCGTCTATATTCTGCACCGTCGAGTCATAGCTCTGGTCAAGAAATTGGAATACGGTATTTTCTCCGAGGAAGTTTCTCGGGTCCATATAGTGTCTTATTATATCCCTCGATGCTCTTACCCATCTGTCGCCGTCAAATATCTTCCAGGTACTTGAGCCCCAGTCATAAGCATCTCCCTCTATTGATTTCCACGATGACGGATTATTATTTTCTACCAAGGCAATTCCATGCTCTTTATCTACCGCATATTCAAAATCACATTCAACGTGCTGTGCCTTGAACACCCAGTTCGGATAAAGATTATGTAATTCTCTTAAATACGGCTTGTACGATTCGGGAAATTTTTGCTCATTCATATATGCTTCAAAATCTATCGTCGGCGGTTCTTCCGGCGGTGTCTCTTCGCCTGTCGTCTCGTCGGGAGGCGTTGTTTCACCCGGCTCTGTCGTTTCGGGAGGCGTTGTTTCTTCGGGTAATATCTCCAAATATGCCGAGGTAACATATCCTGTTACACTTCCGGTATCTATCAAATACCACATAACCGCCCCCGGCACTTCCTGCTCGCCTAAAACCGTAACTATATCGCCACTGTTCAAACTCGCTATTACCGAGCCGTTAACCGGTTCGGAGCGTACGTTCAAAGTATATCCCGTCGACGTGGTAACTCTGCCCTGTCTCCTCGGAGAAGCTCCAAGCACAGTCATCATCACACTTACGACCATAACCGCCATAAGCAAGATTATAATCAGCGTCTTCGTTATTTCCTTTCCTTTTGATTTGAAAATCATATGTAACCCCTTGATGAGTATGTATTCTTTATGTTTACAAACACGAAAATATTATAATAAAAAAATCGATTTTTGTCAACTAAAGCAAAACTATAATATTTGCCAAATAATGCAAATTTAGTTTAACCAAATTTTTCCTATAATAATCAAGTGAATTTAGGTCAATACTCTTAACGTAAACAAAAAGCCGAACAAAAATTTTACGGCTAATTTACAAGGAGATTTTTACCATGGAAAACAAGAACCAGAATCAGAATCAGAACAAAAACAGCAAGACAAACAGCAACTCCAACAACAGCTCTAACAACAGCAACAACGAAAACCAGTCTTACAACAACCAGAGCAATCGCTAAAAGAGAAAAAAAGAGGCTGGGTATATAACTTGGCTAAAAAGGAAAGCGGTTATTCAATGTCGAAAGGTATTGAATAACCGTTTTCTTTGTTGTATAATTCAATTTCAATTACTATGCAATCGAGCAGGAAAAAGAAAACACAGAAGCCACAACAACCGCAAAAGTTTTTGCAACGGCGGTTATAAAAAAATTGCATAAATCTTTTCATAATATTTCTAACAAATAAAAATTTTTAATGCACTCAAATTTTTTATAACTCTTGCATTAGATAATTTTTTGTGCTAAAATAGCTAATACTGTTTATTTTTACATAGGGAGAACTTGTAAATGAAAAAAATAATAGCCTTTCTAATGATAATTACTCTTATATTGTGTATGTCTGCATGTGCAAAAAAGGATACGGGTCTTGCAGAAGAATCTTATACTATTGAAATAGAAATTGAAAATTACGGTGTTATAACTGCCGTACTTGATGCGAAAACGGCACCGATAACGGTAAAAAATTTTGTTGACCTTATAAATGCCGACTTCTATAACGGAATCTCCTTCCACCGTATTATAAACGGATTTATGATGCAGGGCGGAGACCCCAACGGAAACGGACTTAACGACGAAGAAACACCCACGATTAAAGGGGAGTTTGCTTATAACGGTGTTGAAAATAACATCAGCCACACGAGAGGTACGCTTTCCATGGCACGTTCAAGCAGCTACAACAGTGCGGCTTCTCAGTTCTTCATTATGCATCAGGACGATACAAGGCTTGACAACGAGTATGCCGCCTTCGGCAGAGTTATTGACGGAATGGATATTGTTGACCAAATATGCGAAAACACACCCGTCACAGACAATAACGGCTCGGTTTTGCCCGAAAACAGACCTGTAATTAAAGAAATCAGAATCGTTGAATAATTTATAAAAGAGGCTTCACTATGCTTGACATTAATAAACTTAATCAAAAATACGGCAGCTACACCGGCAAGGATATTCTTTCCTTTTGCGACCACACCTTGCTCAAGCAAGAATCAACATGGGCTGACATTATGCGTATCTGTGACGAGGGTTTGTCTGCTGAAACGGCATCGGTATGTATCCCCCCCTCCTTCGTAAAGCGGGCTGTTGATTACGTCGAAGCAAAACTGCCAATTTGCACGGTTATCGGATTTCCTAACGGCTATATGACAACGGAATCCAAGCTTTTTGAAACGGCAAATGCGGTAAAAAACGGTGCAGATGAAATTGATATGGTAATCAATATAGGCAACCTTAAAGAAGGCAAGACCGATATTATATTACAAGAAATTAAAGCGATAAAAGAAGCCTGCGACGGCAAGCTTCTGAAGGTTATTATCGAAACCTGTCTCCTCACAGACGACGAAAAGAAAATTATGTGTAATATCGTTGCAACAAGCGGTGCTGAATACATAAAAACATCTACCGGCTTTGCCGGAGGCGGTGCAACCTTCCATGATGCCGAGCTTATGGTTAAAGAGGTTGGCGGCAAAATCAAAGTCAAAGCGGCAGGTGGCATAAAATCCATTGACGATGCCGTAAAATTTCTCGACCTCGGTGTTATGAGGCTCGGTACAAGCTCACTCTACAAATTGTTTTGCTGAGTTTTTATAAAGGTGGATAAAAAAACATGATAGGACTCGGAACAATAATAAATGTCGTTGCAATCTTGTGCGGCGGTCTCATCGGTGCTCTTTTCGGTAAATTCCTGAAAGAGAGCCTGCAAAGTACACTTGTAAAATCGACGGGTATCTGCGTTATGTTCATCGGTGTCAGCGGTGCTATCGAAAAAATTATGTCCGTATCGGAGGGCAAACTGACAAGCGGCGGAACTTTAATGATGATAGGCAGTATGACCATAGGTACGCTTATCGGCGAAATAATAAATATCGACGGGCTTATTGAACGCTTCGGCGAATGGTTAAAAAAGAAAACGGGCAACGCAAAAGACGTTTCGTTTGTCGAAGGCTTCGTCAGTGCGTCTATCACGGTTTGCGTCGGTGCAATGACCGTTGTAGGCTCGATAAACGACGGAATTTTCGGTGATTACTCAATATTGCTCGTAAAATCACTGCTTGACTTTATTATTATAATCGTCATGACATCTTCTATGGGTAAAGGCTGTATTTTTTCTGCTCTTCCGGTAGCCGTTATACAAGGCGGCTTTACCCTTGCCGCAAAGCTTATTCAGCCTTATATGACAGATGCGGCTCTGCATAACCTCTCTCTCGTAGGCTCTATTCTTATCTTCTGCGTCGGACTGAATCTCCTTCGCAAAAACTCGGTTAAGGTCGCAAATATGCTCCCTGCGATAGTAATTGCTGTCATCTGGGCATTCTTTTAAAATTTAACTTTCAGAGGTATGGTTTTATGAAAACACTTGACAGACTGGCTGTTATTTTATTCACTTTATGCTTAATAATAGCTTCTGTTCTTATTCCTCTCAACATAATAAGCACTCGTGATAGTTATTACCGAAATCAGTTTAAAAAGTGCGGCATATACCCTGCCGAAGAAGAATACACGGTTGTTCGCTATATCGGCGGAGACGGTTCAAAATATGCCGAACTTACCGCCAACCAATTCGACAAGATAATTTCTCATATCACAGCATTTATGGCAAACAAAAAACAAAGCTTTGCATTACAAATGGATGGAATAAAGCTAAACGGACAAACATTTGACGGCGTTGATATATTCAGCAAAGAAGCCGTAACACATATGGACGATGTGAGACCCATTTTTTCAGTCGCAAGAATAGTGCTTACCGTTTGTGTTGTTTTGTTAATTGCAGTCGGTATCTATATGCTCACTCGCAAAACCGATGTCAAAAAAATAATATTTAATTATTCGCTCGGTGTTGTAATCGCATTTGCTTCATTGGCAGCACTCTTCCTCGGTGGTACGCTGATCGTGCATCTTATCGGAGGTTCGGGAAGCTATTTTGACACACTTTGGTCGGAAATGCATCACATCTTCTTCCCGTTCAGTCCCGATAAATTCAACGGTTCATTTTTCAATGATACTCTTACTCAAATTCTAACTCTCGATTTCTTTATGAACACAGTAACCGTCATTATTATAAACATCATCGCCTTGATTTCAGCGTGGCTGTTTTCAGCAAAGCTCATTTCAAAAAGATAAAAATAGGTCGCACAAAACATTAAACTGCCCCAACTTGTACCGACAGTACAAATTGGGGCAGTCTATTTTTCTAACTCTTTTTTTCGTGCTTAATTTATTGTTTTTGACTTTAATTTTTTCAGTCAAGATATTTTTATGCACTCTTCTGTTTCAGAAGCTTTACAACCTCTCGGATCTCTCCGTATGTAAGGAATTTGTCCTTGTTTACGTCAATCATAAAAGGAGCAAGCTCACTTGCGGTAATAAGTCCGTTCAGTCTTTTTGAAAACTTGACTCTCTTACCCGAAAACAACACTACATCGTGAACGGGAATATTCTCTACTCCCTCGCTTCTTAAAAAGCTCTTCATGGACTTAACATTTTCCTTGCTTCTTATAAAAGGATCGTCAAAGGTATAGTACTTGTCATTTATTATACGGTTCCACTGTCCGCCCTCGGTTATATCAATAAAGCCCGAGCCGGGCACTGTATCAACAATCATAATACCGCCCTTGTTTACAAACACGAGACCTACATCGGCAATGTACTTTCCACCCTGCACCGCGGGATTTTTTATAAGCAACTTAACGCTTTTTATCGTATTAAGTCTGCTGAACCGTGTGCTTAGGTAATTGAAGGCAAAGTTTTTCTTGTTTCTGCCTTCTCTCATTATTTTTCTTGCAGTTATACGGGAATATATTACCCATATCAGCCAAATCATAAAGATGATATAAAGTATTATCCCGACAGTAATGAAAAACTTTCCCATACTTTTCCCTTCCCCTAAATTTTATTTATCAAAAAACAATCCCTCGAAGCCTTATCGGTAACCTCCCGCGAAAAACATCAGCCAATAATACGGCTTTATTCTCCGACTACATCGGACAGATAGTTTACTACGTCACCGACTGTAACAAACTTATGAATCTCTTCGTCCTTAATTTCAATATCAAACTTTTCTTCACATGAAAGAACGAGGTCTGCAAGTTCAAGAGAGTTGACTCCCAGGTCTCCTACAAGCTCACTCTTCATTGTGATTTCTTCGGGGTTAATCTGAAGTGATTCCTCCAAAAGTTCTTTTACCTTTTCAAACATAAAAATCTCCATTCCCGGTATCAAAATATAGTTTTGTTTTTTAACGAAACATTCTTGCCCCGATCATACCGGAAACCGAAGCTGTTTCAATTATTAACAACAATTATGCCGTATTCTTACTATAAAACACGACTTGCTCCAACAATTATAACAAACGATATTTATTTTGTCAATAAAATTTATCCACCTTAAAAAATTTGTTTATTTATACCAAAATTGACAGCTTTTTTTCTTGTATTATATTTATTTACAAGAACTGCGTAATATGATACAATTAGTTCAATAATATTAATATCAAAAGGAGTGTCTCAGTATGATTGAATATATGCCTTATGTCTGGGCGGCAGTTACCGTACTTGCAATCGTAGTCGAAAGCGTAGTCGGCGACTTGGTAACGATTTGGTTTATCCCTGCCGGTGTACTGTCCGTTATTCTATCACTTTTACCTTTCAACATTCCCGTGTGGCTTCAAGTTTTGATTTTTCTTGCCATTTCGACAACACTCGTAATTATGTCAAAAACAATCTGGAAAGAGCTTTTCAGAAAAAAACCTTTGGTAAAAACTAACCTTGACGCAGTTGTTGGAAACGAGGCTGTTGTTATCGAAAAAATTAATAATCTTGAAGGCAAGGGTGCCGTAAAAATTTTCGGCAAAGTTTGGTCGGCACTGTCAGATGACGGTTCTGTAATCGAAGAAAATGAGCTTGTTACCGTAAAAGAAATACGCGGTGTAAAGCTTGTTTGCATAAAAAAATAATTTTATCGGAGGCTATTTTATGACCGGATTTATTATCGGAGCTGTTATTGTACTGTTCCTCATTATCGTAACAAATATACACATCGTTCCTCAGGCCTACGGCTTTGTCGTTGAACGCTTGGGTGCATACCATGCTACCTGGACTACAGGTATCCATTTCAAGTTCCCCTTTATTGACAAGATTTCAAAAAAGGTTACTCTTATGGAACAGGTTGCGGACTTCCCTCCCCAGCCCGTTATTACAAAAGATAACGTCAGAATGCAGATAGACACAGTTATTTTCTATCAGATAACAGACTGTAAGCTCTACACATACGGCGTTACAAATCCTATCGCCGCTATCGAAAACCTTACGGCAACCACCTTGCGTAACATCATCGGTGAACTTGAACTTGACGCTACGCTTACTTCAAGAGATATTATCAATACAAAAATGCGTGCAATTCTCGATGAAGCAACTGACCCTTGGGGCATTAAAGTAAACAGAGTTGAGCTTAAAAACATTATCCCGCCCAAAGAAATTCAAGACGCAATGGAAAAACAGATGAAAGCAGAGCGTGAAAGACGTGAGCTCATTCTTCGTGCAGAAGGTGAGAAGAACTCTCAAATTCTTGTTTCCGAAGGTAGAAAACAGTCTATGATTCTTGAAGCTGAAGCTAAAAAACAGGCAGCTATCCTTGAAGCTGAAGCTAAAAAAGAAACGAAGATTCTTGAAGCTGCCGGTGAAGCTGAAGCTATTCTCAAGATTCAAGAAGCAAATGCAACAGGTATTAAGCTCCTTAACGAAGCTGCACCCACAAAGGAAATAGTTGCACTGAAAGGTCTCGAAGCATTTGTTGAAGCCGCAAACGGCAACGCAACAAAAATTATTATCCCAAGCGAAATACAGTCGCTTGCAGGACTCGCAACATCTGCTTCCGAGCTTATGAAAACAGATAAGTAATAAAAAAATAACACTCGGTTGGATTTCTCTGACCGAGTGCCTTTTTTAGCCCCGCCGTGCCGTCTAAAAAAGAAATTAAGCAACCCTGCGTGTGCCTATACAAAATATATTTTTTTAAAAATATATAAAAATTAAAACACTCGGACGGATTTCTCTGACCGAGTGCCTTTTTTAGCCCCACCGGGCCGTGTAAACGGAAATTAAGCAACCCTGCATGTGCAAGGCGGTGCCCTCTTCAGTAGTTTGTGCTACCAGCTTCCCTTTACACGCGTGATAATCAGGCGTGTAGGGGGAGGTCTGCATTCCCCATACCGAAAGTGCGGGCTCCATTAATGATTTGTGGGTTTAATTACCCGTTTATCACAAACAAAGCAGGAATATTATTATTGTATTCAGCGATAAAAAATTGATTACAGTAAAATTTTAGAAAACTTACTGTGCGTCGTAGTCGATTTCATCAAAGAGCATATCCTCAAAGATTTCTGCGACCTTTTCAAACTCATCATCATCATCAATGGTAACAAGAAGATCTTCTCCGTTTTTATCAGCTTCAAGCTTAAGAACAACGTATTCCTGCTCTTCGGCATCCGCTTTTTCGGGATCGTAAGGAACAAGTGCAACATACGTTACACCGTCTATTTCCTGACTCGCAATAAGCTCAAATTCGCTTTCGTTACCTTCTTCATCCGTTAATGTAAATATTTCATCACCCATAAATTCTTCTGCCATTAGCTTGTACCTCGCTTATTAATAATTTCTTTTACGTTATAATCATATCCGATTTACAGTAAATTGTCAATGTCAATCTTTTAGTTTTTTTCCGTTTTTTTTGTATTTATCCCATTTTCGACACTATCTTCACTTTCGTCGAATTTAATATCCTTTGAAAAGTCTTCAATATTCTTTTTAAGCTCGGCTTTTCTGTCGAGATCCTCACGTATTACGCGGTATATAGCCGAGAATAACGGTACACCAACCAGCATACCCACTACGCCGAAGCAACCGCCTCCGACAGTTATCGCAACAAGCACCCATATACCCGGCAGTCCGATAGATGAGCCGACTACTTTGGGATATATTATGTTACCCTCAAGCTGTTGCAATATAATTATAAATATCAAGAAACCAAGTGCTTTCGCCGGAGATACAGTAAGTATCATCAATGCACCTGTTATTGCACCTATATATGCACCTGCAATAGGTATGAGTGCGGTAACTGCTATCAATGCACCTATCATAGTTGCAAACGGCAGTCTGAATATCAACATTCCCAAAGTACAAAGCACACCGAGAATTACCGCCTCAGTTATCTGACCGACAAAGAATCTGCGGAAGGATTCGTTCAAAATCCGAATGAAGTAAAACGCCTTCCCATAAATCTTTTGGGATACATAGTTTTCCGCAAGTTTTTTAAACTGTCTCTTGAGTCTGTCCTTATCGAGAAGCAGATATATCGAGAAAATAAAACCGAGAACACCTGTTATCACTCCGGAAATAATGCCTACTACAGTCTTTGCGACGGTATTTACAACATCGCCCACTCCTGTCGATATCAAGGTTACAAACTGTCCTATCTTGGATTCCCAGTCTATCTCCGCCAAATATTCAATTACTCTGTCGGGAATAAAATTCCAATCTTTTGCTTTTTCAATGAACTCCCTCATATAGTCGGGCACCTTTGATGCAAAGGAAAGCATAAGCTGTATACATGATATAAGCTGTGGAACTATTAACCAAACTACAGCAGCCAACACTAATGCAACGGTCAAAAATGCAAATACCATACAAAGCGGACGTCTGACCTTAGTTACAGCTCCCGTTTGCTTTTTCGGCAAAAACCATTTCTCGTAACGGCCCATAAGAATGTTTACAATATAAGCTATAATTCCGCCTATGAGCAATGGTTGCATTGCCGAAAACAATACTCCCAACAAGCCGACAAACGGATGCCAATAGGTTAGCACCAAAAATAATATAAATACGCAAAAACATATTTTTAATGCTTTCTTCCAATCGAATTTCATTTATATCTCTTCCTTTTAATAATTGTGTATCTCATGTGTATCTTAATTATATAGCCACAAGCTTAATTTTGCAACCCCAAAAAAATCAGCATTTTTTTAACTTTTTTAAAAGCCCTCGGCATCCCTCTAATATATCCTCTTCAGTAGCTCTAAAATCACCCGTATACCATGGGTCTGCAACATCACGCGTTTTTTCGGTATGTTCAAGTAAAAGTGAAATTTTGTTATCTCTGTCCTCACCGAAAATACGCTTCATATTGCGTATATTGTATGAATCCATACCGATTATATAGTCATATTTGTTATAATCCTCAGGTGTTATCTGTACCGCCCTTTTCTTTGAACAATCAATATTATATTTACGCAAAACCTGCCGTGTTCCGTAATGTACCGGATTGCCTATCTCTTCTGTAGACGTTGCCGCCGACTCAATGTAAAAGCTATCGGCAAAGCCTGCATCCTTCACAATCTTTTTCATTAAAAATTCCGCCATAGGACTTCTGCAAATATTCCCATGACAGACGAACAGTATCTTCGTCATATTCTTCTCCGCATGCATATCATAATCTTTTCTCAAACTTAGTAATATGATTATATCACCAAACTGTGAAAAAATCAATGCAAAGTATTGGATAATAATTTGTCGGCAAAACCGACACCGAAATATTTTGTCTCTCGACAAAATGTGAAATTAAATTCACCCACCGCCGCCGGCGATTTCACTCGAGCGAAGCGAGAATTTCACATTGCGAAGCAATATTTCACCCACACGACAAGGTGGATTTAGTTGTAAAAACGACGTGTTGAAACACGTCGTTTTTTCCTGGAGTGAGTAATGGGACTCGAACCCACGGCCTTCAGGGCCACAACCTGACGCTCTAACCAACTGAGCTATACCCACCATATTATAAGTAAAAATGAAAAGCGAAGTAGTAAAAAGTTTAAATATTGAGGTTCGCTCGTGCAAACCTCAATACAACTTTGGCGCACCCTGGGGGATTCGAACCCTCGACCTACCGCTTAGAAGGCGGTTGCTCTATCCAGCTGAGCTAAGGGTACTTACTTTCACCTGTTCCTCTTTTCAACACCACAGGATTATAACATAACTATTTATAATTGTCAAGCACTATTTAAAATTTTTTGAAACAAAATTTCTCTTTTATTTTTTATTATTTCGTTGAAGTTTTTTTCTTTGTATGGTAGAATATAATAAATGTACATTAAGAATTTCGGTTAATATTACAGCTTTCAAGGAGAAACCATAAAATGAATTACGTTTTGTCAAACTATACTCCAAAAAACTTATTTCGTTACTTTGAAGAAATATGTGCTATTCCACACGGTTCGGGAAACGAAGCTCAAATTGCGGAATACCTTTGCGAATTTGCAAAAAAAAACAAACTTGAATACTATAAAGACAATATCCACAATGTTCTCATAAAGAAAAAGGCAAATCCGGGTTACGAAGACCGCCCCGCAGTTCTGCTTCAGGGACATACCGATATGGTATGCGAAAAAAATGCAGATACCGTACACGATTTTGAAAAAGACGGACTTAAGCTTTACGAGAAAGACGGCTGGCTTTATGCCGACGGAACAACACTCGGTGCCGACGACGGTGTTGCGGTTGCTATGATGATGGCTGTCTTAGAGGACAAATCAGCAGAACACCCTGCCCTCGAATGTCTGTTCACCGTTCAGGAAGAAACAAGTATGGGCGGAGCAAGTGCCTTTGATTACTCAAAGCTTTCAGCCAAGTCCTTTATCAACCTTGACAGCGAAAATCTTGATGTTGCAACAGTAAGCTGTGCGGGCGGTATCAGAACTGATATCTCTTTCGAGCTTGACGCATATAAAATCCAAAATTCTGCAATAAAAATAACAATCAAAGGTCTTGTCGGCGGACATTCGGGCATTGATATCAACACAGGCAGACAAAATTCAAATATTGTTATGGCAAAGCTTCTCGGTGCACTTTATGAAAAAATGCCGTTTAATCTCGTTTCGATTAACGGCGGAAGCAAGGTCAATGCAATCCCCCGCGAATGTGAATGCGTTATAAGCGTTTTTGACAAAAAACAGGCAAAAGAAGAACTGAAAAGTCTGGCTGAGGTTATAAGGAAGCATCTCGTAAAAGAAGATAAAAAGTTTTCTCTACGTATCGATAATGCAAACGCTGTTTCCGAAACTATGTTCTGCTTTAAGGATACCTACCGTGTAATCAGTACGATGAACATAATCCCCAACGGCATTTACACGATGAGCCGTTCTATGGATAAGTTAGTAGAATCCTCGTCCAACCTCGGCGTTGTAAAAACTGTCGGAAACAAGATTACGCTCTCGCTTATGCCACGTTCATCTGTTGAAGCAAGACTTGATGAAATTATCATGAAGCTTGATATGATCGCAAAAATGGTCGGAGCAAAAATAAAGCATTACGACCGCCACCCCGGCTGGGAATACAGTAAAACCAGCAAAATGAGAGAACTGTTTGCCGATTGCTACGAAAAGAAATTTAACAAGAAACCTGCGTTTGAAGCAGTGCACGCAGGTGTTGAGTGCGGTATAATCATCACCAATATGGGCGGTGAAATGGACGGCATTTCCACCTGTGCAAACGTTGAAGAAATCCACACTCCAAACGAGCGTCTTAACCTCCGTTCCCTTGCCGATGCATACGAAATAATGCTCGATATGCTCAAAAATATGTAAATAGCTAAACAGGCAATTCGTTTTTACATTGCCTGTTTTATTTTTTAGAGCTATTTTTTTTATTTTTTTGAAAATGGGTATTGATTTTTTCAAAAAAATATGATATAATTCGAGCGTTATGAATAAGGCCTGTTGGTCAAGAGGCTAAGACGCCGCCCTCTCACGGCGGAAACAGGGGTTCGATTCCCCTACGGGTCACCAACGATTCGCAAATACACTCCCGCAAACAGCGTGGAATGTATTTGCGTTCATTATAATTATAAAAGGGAAAGACGGCACTTGTCAGCAAAGCCGTTCTGCCCCGAAAGTATACATACTGTTCCCAAAGCAAGTGATAATTATAATTGAAACAGAAAAAATAGAGCATTTAACACCTGAGCACCTTATGCTCATAACGGTGTTTTACAGACACTATTACAACTTCAAGCACTCGCACAGTACCCAAGGTTACTGTGTGTTTTCGGCTGCTCTGAAGAAAAGTGTCTTTTAATTTCTTTATTTTTTTCTATTTTTTTGTACCGGTTTAAGTGTATGCACCGACGTGGGAATCTATATCAAAATATTGCCCGATTCGGCATTTTGCATAATTTTGTCGGGTGCTTTTCTACAGGTCAGTTTGACCGTTTTTTATTAAATTTGTATTGACATGTATTAAATAATAATTTATTATAAAATTAAATAATAATAAAAATATATAATATTTGAAATTAACTTTTCAAATAAGCTAAGGAGTGTTAGTATGTCTGTAAAAAGAATGAAGTATTGTGTCAATGGTGAATGGAAAGATTCCAAAACCACAAAATGGATGGAGGTTACCGACTCGTCAACGGGTGAGGTAATTGCAGAAGTACCTTGCTGTACGGAAGAAGAAGTTGATGAAGCTATTGCTTCCGCTGAGGCTGCATTCCACGATTGGTCTTTGCTCTCATTGAGCAAGCGTACTCAGATGATGTTCAAGTGGCGTGACGTTTTGGTCGCACACCTTGACGAGCTTACTGTTCTTTGTGCAAAAGAGCTTGGTAAAAATCTTGTAGAGGCAAGAGGCGATATCCTTAAGGCTATCGAGCCTACAGAACTTGCTTGTGCTACTCCCTATGTTTCTCAGGGTACTGCATCTTTGCAGGTAACAACAGGATTTGATACCGCATCTTACCGTATGCCTTTGGGCGTTATTGCCGGTATCGTTCCCTTTAACTTCCCCGCAATGATTCCTTGGGGTTGGATGGTTCCCCTTGCTATCGCAACCGGTAACACGGTTGTTCTTAAGGCTGCATCTTACACACCCCTTACCTCTATGCGTATTCTTGAGCTCTTCTATGAAGAAGCAGGTTTCCCGAAGGGTGTTGTAAACCTCGTTACATGTTCACGTAATGAATCCGAGCTTTTCCTTACAGACCCTCGTATTAAGGCTGTTACATTTGTAGGTTCTACAGATATCGGTAAGCATATTTATTCCGTTGCAGCGGCTCACGGCAAGAGAGTTCAGGCTCAGACAGAAGCAAAGAACCACGCTCTTGTTCTCGAAGACTGTGACCTTGAAAGCTCTGTAAACGCTATTATTAACTCTACATACGGTTGTGCAGGTATGCGTTGCATGGCTCTTCCCGTAATCGTTGTTCAGGAATCTATAGCTGACCGCTTTGTTGCTCTCCTCAAGAAGAAGGCAGAAGCTTTGAAGATAGGTTGTGCATACGATCCCGAAACACAGCTCGGTCCTGTTGTAACTGCAAAACACAAGCAGTTTGTATGCGACTGGATCCAGAAGGGTATCGATGAAGGTGCTGAATTGGTGCTCGACGGACGTAACGTTGTTGTTCCCGGTTATGAAAACGGCTACTTTGTAGGTCCTACAATTCTTGACCACGTTAAACCCGGTATGTCTGTAGGCGACTGCGAAATATTTGGCCCTGTAACAGTTATTAAGCGTGTAAAGACATTTGAAGAAGGTCTTGCTATAATGAACGCAAACCGTTTCGCAAACGGTTCTGCAATATTCACACAGAACGGCTACTATGCTCGTCAGTTTGAGCTTCTTTCCGACGGCGGTATGGTAGGTATCAACGTTGGTATTCCCGTTCCTTCCGCATACTTCCCCTTCTCAGGAAATAAAGATTCGTTCTTTGGCGACCTGCACGTTCTCGGTCTTGACGGTGTTCGTTTCTATACTCGTGCAAAGACCGTTACTAAGCATTGGTACGATGAAAACTCCCATAAGAAAGCTATGGATACATGGGAAGGCACTGTAGAGAGAATCTAATCTCAAAATAAGCCGGTCAAAACCAAAATTCCGGGCATTTTCAAATGGGAAAACGGCTAACTGCCGTAAATTCAATATTGAACGAAGGAGATAAAATATGCTTCATTTCGAAGAAAACAGACCGTTGGATGTTATCCTTTTTGGACGAATCGCACTGGATATCAATCCGGGAGATTTCGGAAAATCATTCAGCGAGAATCAGTCATTTCATAAATATGTTGGAGGCTCTGCCGCAAATACCGGCGTGGGCTTGGCAAAAATGGGCTGCAAGGTTGGCTTCCTTGCCTGCGTCTCAGATGACAGTCTCGGCACCTTTGCATTGCAGTATTTACAGAGTCAGGGAATCGACACCTCTCATGTAACACGTGCGAAAAACGGCGAAATGCTCGGCCTTGCCTTCTCGGAGATCCTTCCCAACGGAAAAACAAACTTAATGATGTATCGAGATCGTAAAGTTGCAGATTTGCAAATTACAACAGACGATGTGGACGAGGAATATATTGCCTCAGCTAAATGTCTCATCGTATCCGGTACAGCATTGTCAGCTTCTCCGTCTCGTGAGGCTGCCTTTAAGGCAATCTTGTTGGCAAGAAAACACAACACAAAAGTAATTTTTGACATTGACTACCGTCCACAAGTTTGGAACAACAAGAGCGAAATATCCGTCTATTATACCCTTGCTGCAAGAGATGCGGACATGATCGTCGGTTCCCGCGAGGAATTCGATTTGACAGACGGTATTATTTCTCAAGGAGATACAGATAGCGTTACCGCGGCTCGTTGGTTTGCTGAAAGAGCAGAATTGCTTATTATTAAGCACGGTTCCGAAGGTTCTTGGGTCTTCACCAAGGACGGCAAACGCTATAAGGTACTTCCCTTCCAAATTAAGTTCCTCAAAGCTACAGGCGGCGGTGATGCCTATGCAAGTGCGTTCATTTCTGCACTCTTGAAAGGAATATCTGTTCCCGAGTGTGCAGAACGTGGTACAGCCAGTGCATCCCTTGCTGTTGCAGCTACCAACTGTTCGGAAGCACTTCCCTCTGAAAAAGAGTTGCTTGCTTTCATCGAAAAGAAGCACGCAGAGGGCGAACAAGTTATATTTGAGATGTGAGGAAAACAACATGTTGGTAACATTAAAAGAAATTCTTGCTCAGGGACGTTCCGTAGCAGCATTTAACGTATACGGCTATGAAGATGCCATCTCCGTAGTCCATGCGGCAGAGGAACTGGGACATCCCGTTATTCTGATGACGAATAAGGATGCTGTTAATTTTATTCCGATCGAATTGATTGGTCCCATGCTTGTTACGATGGCAAAGTCTGCTCGTGTACCCGTTTGTGTACACTTGGATCACAGCAGAGATTTTGAGGACATAAAACGTGCTGTTCTTGCAGGATACACTTCCGTTATGTTTGATGGATCTCAGTTGCCTTACGAGGACAATCTTAACAAAACTAAGGAAATTGCTTCGTACGCACATGAATACGGCGTATCTGTTGAAGCAGAAATCGGCTCTGTAGGATATTCCGATCCTTCTGTAGTTGCAAAGGCGGAATACACGGATCCCGCTCAGGCTGCTGAGTTTGCGGCTGAGACACAAGTAGATGCTTTGGCTGTTGCTATCGGAACTGTCCACCGAATGAAAATACAAGAGGCAAAGATTGATTTCCAACTTCTTGAAAAAATCAAAAAGACAGTGGACGTACCTCTCGTAATCCACGGCTCGTCCGGTGTTAAAGACGAAGATATTTCCCGTATGTGCGAAATGGGAGCAAAAAAGATTAACCTTGGAACAACATTACGTATGGCATTCGGTAACACTTTACGCAAGACCGTAAACGAAAACCCCGACGAATTCGACCGTCTGAAATTCTTCCCCGCTTCAATGAAGGCGGTAGAAGAAAAGGCAACCGAAAAATTGATGCTGATGCGTTAAGGAGGATTTACGATGAAAATATTGTCATATAAAACGCTTGACGAAATGCAGTACAACGGTTTTCTGCAGAAGGAGGCTCCGGTAAAGGTACTCCAGTTCGGTGAAGGAAACTTTTTGCGTGCGTTTGTAGACTATTTCTTTGATTTGGCAAATGAAAAAGCCGGCTATAACGGCAAAGTGGCAGTTGTACAGCCCATTGCTGCCGGCAGAAAAAAAGAACTCAACGAGCAGGACGGCCTCTATACCGTAATCCTGCGTGGTCTTCAGGACGGAGAAAAGGTCGTCGAAAAGAGAATTGTCAGTTCAATTTCCGAAGTACTCAACCCTTACGAGGATTTTGAAGACCTGCTTTCCTATGCTGCAGATCCTGAAATTAGATTTGTTGTAAGTAATACAACAGAGGCGGGAATCGCCTATGACCCGAGCTGTAAAATTGACGACAAACCTGCAGCCAGCTTCCCCGGTAAAGTTACACAGGTGCTTTACGAAAGATATCGCAAACTGGGTGGCAATAAAGCTCCCGGTTTGGTATTCCTTTCTTGCGAACTGATTGATCACAACGGTGATGAACTGCGTCGTTGCGTCAACTGCTACATAGATCAGTGGGCAATGGACGACGATTTCCGTGCGTGGGTTAACGAAAAGAATATTTTCTGCTCCACCATGGTTGACCGTATCGTAACCGGTTATCCCCGTGCTGAAGCAGATCAGCTCAATGCAGACAACGGTTATGTTGATAATAACCTCGATACCGGCGAAATATTTGCCGTTTGGTACATTGAGGGACCTGCCTTTTTGGAAGATGAACTTCCTTTCAAAAAAGCCGGACTTCCTGTTATTGTATGCCCTGACTGCCGTCCCTTTAAGCAAGAAAAGGTACGCATCTTGAACGGTGTACAGACTACGATTACTTTGGCTGCTTATTTAGCAGGTAACGACATTATGCGTTTTGCATTGCAGGATAAGGCTGTTGCCGACTTTGCTCACAATGTAGTATACAAGGAAATTATTCCCACACTTCCCTATTCTGAGGAATTTCCGTTTACAAATGACGACCTACTTGAATATGCTCGTGTGATTTTTGACCGACTTAACAATCCTTTCATTGACCATCAGTTGATGGCAATTTCGTTGAACACCACGTCAAAGTGGAAAGCAAGAGTACTTCCTTCTCTGCTTGAATACGTGTCTACTTATGGACGTGTTCCTGTAGGTTTGACTCTCGGCTTCTGTGCATATCTTTGTTTCTATCACGGCTACGAGCTTCGTGACGACGGTCTTGTCAATGACCGCAACGGAAAACCGTACGTAATAAACGATGACCGTGCTGTGTTGGAATTCTACTATGCTCACAGAAACGATACTTTGGCTGAATTGGCAGAAGCTGTCTGTGCAAAAGAAGACTGGTGGGGTGTGGATTTGACTACCGTCCCCGGTTTCCTTGATGAATGTAAGCGTTTACTGACCAAGATTGAAAAAGAGGGTATGCAAGCAGCTATTACAGAGGCTGCTGAAAATGCCGAAAACTGAATTTGAGCGTTCAGCCGGGATTTGTTTATAGACGAGAATAGTCGGCTCGTTGTACGCAGGGCAGTCTAACGTTCTGCTCTCAATGTAAATGCCCGGATGACGAAAATCGTTTAAAAATGTTGCGTTATACCTATTAACAATAAAACACAACCACCGACTAGGTTGGTGGTTGTGTTTTTATATAATAACCACGATTACTGAAGGAGCTCAATTTATATGTATAATATTTTAAAAGACATTCGCGTTTTGGATTTGAGCAGATATATCTCCGGCCCTTCATGCTGCCGTATTCTTGCAGATATGGGTGCAGAAGTTATTAAGGTTGAAAAAGCCGGACATGGAGATGAAGGTAGACATTGCGGTCCTTTTCTAAATGGCAGCAGTCTGTATTTCTCTGCATACAACCGAAACAAAAAGAGTATTACAATCGATTTCCGCAGCGATAAGGGCAAGCATATTCTGAGAAAAATGATTGAAAAGTGCGACGTTATCGTTGAAAATTTCAAAGCAGGAACTATGAATGCTATGGGATTCGGTTTTGAAACTATTCAGCAGATTAACCCTCGTGCCATCCTCGTTTCCATTACGGGATTTGGTCAGTCCGGTCCGGATGCAAAACGCCCCGCCTACGATCAGATTATTTCGTATCGTTCCCATTTGTATGCAAACGGCGGAGAGGGCGAATTTCATATCGGTCCCGATTTGTTGTCAGATACTATGATGGGTATGAACGCTGCTACGTCTGTTCTTTTGGCACTTTATGACCGTAACAATACAGGAAAAGGTCAGTGGGTGGATTGCTGTATGTTGACCTCGTCTGTCGGTGCTTGGCCTTTGGCAATGGCTGACTTCGCTGCTTACGGCGAACACGAGAAATATATGATCGACTCACCTAACGGTTTGTTTAAAACCGCAGACGGTTACGTTGTTCTCACCGGCGGACCTCAGCCCATGTACATGCGTTTGCGTGAAATAATTGATGATCCTATTATTCAGGACGAACAGTATATAGACGTAAATAATCGTATTCGCGACGATGAACTGTTAAAAGAACGAATCAGATTGTGGATGTTACAGCGTACTTCTGCTGAAATTGATGAAATTATGTCCGCCAACGATGTCACCTGCGGAAAAGTGTGCACGTGGGCAGATGTTCTTGCAGACAGACAGTTGAAATATCGTGAAGATATTATTCAGCTGCCCGTAAAGAATTGCGATACCATTCCTTACGCAAAATTCCCGGCACATTTTTCGGCACACGACTATGTTACGGATAAGCCCGCACCCGATCTTGGCGAAGACAATGTATCTATCTTGTCAGATTTGCTGGGCATGAGTCCCGAAGAAATTAATGAATACACAAACTAAAATTGTGGAGGCTTAGTTAAATTATGAAAGAAGTAGTATTTGTAGACGGCGTCCGTACTGCATTTGGCAAACGCGGCGGCTCTTTGAAAACCATTTTACCCGTGGATCTGGGCGGTCTTGCCGTTAAGGGTCTGTTGGATAAAACTAAAGTTTTGGAAAAAACAAAAGTAGACAGCTTAATGTGCGGCGGTGCTTTCGGCTCCGTAAACACTTGGGCACCTGCCCGCTTCATTTCTCAGCTCGGCGGTCTGCCTTATGAAACAACCGCTTCCTGGGTAGAAATGCAGTGCGGTAGTGCCATCGATTCCATTAACCATGCTGCATGGAAGATTATTGCCGGTGCGGCAGATGTTGTTATTGCCGGCGGCGTAGAGTCCCATAGCCAGTTCTTTGCTAAATTCTCTTGCAGTGTTGAGCCCTACAAGAGTATTCTTCCCACCGCAGTACCTCAGAGCTTAGCTCCCATACCCGAGCAGGACATCTCTATGTTGGAGGTTGCTGACTCCATGGCTCGCAAGTGGGGCATTACCCGTGAGGAGTGCGACGAGTTTGCATTCCAGTCCCAGCAGCGTGCATTCGCGGCACAGAGCAAGGGTTATTTTAAGGAAGAAATCGTTCCCGTTACCATCAAGGGCGGTAAAAATAAGCCCGACATTATTTTTGACACAGACGAGCATCTCCGTCCCGACACATCATTGGAGGCTCTTGCAAGATTGAAGCCCGTGCTCGGTCCCGACGGTTTCACTACTGCGGGCAACGCTTCAGGAGTGAATGACGGTGCAGCATTTGTACTTATGATGACTGCTGAAAAGGCAAAAGAATTGGGTTATGAGCCTTTTGCACGTTGGGTTGTAGGTGCTGATTACGGCGTAGAACCTCGCTATATGGGCATCGGTCCCGCATTCTCCAATATGTTGGCTTTGAAGCGTGCCGGTCTGACCGTGAAGGATCTTGATGTATTTGAATGTAACGAAGCCTTCGCTGCTCAAAACCTGTCCGTAATCAAAGAAATGGAAAATCAGTCCGGTTGCAAGATCGACCGTGCTAAGTGGAATCCCAACGGCGGTGCCATTGCCTTCGGACATCCCAACGGTGCATCCGGTGCACGAATCGGCATATTTGCTATGCATGAATTGGCTCGTTCCGGCGGTCGCTATGGTCTGTTCAGCTCTTGCTGCGGCGGAGGACACGGAACAACCACACTAATCGAAAACTTGCGTAGATAAGGAGAATAATCCTATGATTTATATCATTGGCGAAAATACCAGATCCCGTCTGCTGAGCGAAGCCGCGGTAAAAGCCGGTCATGACGTGGTATTGTTGAATTCCGTAGAGGATGTACAAGATAATTGCAATCTGGTAATCCTGAACACTGATGAGGTGTTGGAAAGCCGTCAGGCAGAAGTAGCGGCATTAATAGAAAAAACATCTGCTCCCATTGCTGTAACCATCAGTCTGAATTATGCATGCTCTATGACAAAAGATGCAAAAGACAAAGGAAGAGTCGTTGCTATTCGTACTATGGAAAATGATTGTATCGGTGAGTATGTCGAATTGACAAAAACCTTTGATACTGACGAAGCTGTGTATGCTAATGTGTTGGAGATTCTGAAATCCTTCAATGCACGTGTGGCAGAAGTTCCTGATATTATCGGTGGAATTTTCTACCGTATTTCCTTCCTGTACTCTAACATGGGTGCCTTCCTGGTATCTGAAGGAGTCACCGTGGTGGACGTTGACAACGCAATTCGTTACGGTAATAACATCAAACGCCCTCCACTGCAATTAGCCGACGAGGTTGGTCTGGATCGTGTGCTCGAAATTCTGACGGTTCTTTACAAAGAAACCGGCCGTCCTGCATACCGTCCCAGTCCTCTCATTAAACAACTCGTGAACGCCGGCCGTCTTGGCAAAAAGACCGGTCATGGCTTCTACAAGTACGACTAAGGAGGCACGGATATGGAATTTAAGAAAATTGGTATTATTGGCACCGGCCTTATGGGCGGCGGCATCGCTCAGATCAATGCCCAAGTTGGTTATGAGACTGTAAGCTACGATGTAAATGAGGCGGCTTTTGAACGCACAAAGGGTATCATTCAGGCCAGTATGGACAAAATGATAGCCAGAGGTAAATTTACTCCCGAGTATGTTTCGGAAGTACTCTCCCGTATGCATTATACCACCGACCTCAACAACCTTTCCGATTGTGACATCGTGGTAGAAGCGGTGTTTGAAAACTTGGAAATTAAACTGAACGTTTTGAAGCAACTGGAGGAAATAGTCAGCAAGGACTGTTTGATTTTCTCGAACACCTCTGCTCTCGCCATCACAACTCTTGGCACAGCTCTCAAGTACCCCGGTCGTTTTATGGGCACACACTTCTTCTCTCCCGTTCCCGTTATGAAATTAGTGGAGCTGGTACCCGGTTTAGAGACTACCGAAGAAACTTATGCTGCTGCATCCCGTTGGGCTGAAAGCATTAAGAAAGTCTCCATTAAGGCTCCGGATACCTGCGGTTTCATTTCCAACCGCTTGATGCCCCTTCCCCAGAACGAAGGTGCGGAACTGTTGGCATTAGGCGTAGATCCGCATGACATTGATGCATGTTGGATACTCTTTAATCAAGCCCCTGTTGGTACTTTATCCATCGTTGATACCGGCGGTGCCCATACTACCGTTGGCTGTTTAACGTCTATCTACGAGGGAATGGAAGATGATCGCTATCGTCCCCACCATTATCTCAAGCAGTTAGTGGCGGCAGGCCGTCTGGGCGTGAAGACAGGTCAGGGTATATTTAAGTGGGACTAATATTTGATTAATATCTCTTTCTCATATTACAAGTGAAAGAGCCCGCATTTTTCAAAAACATTTTGACAAACGAAAAGCTGACAACCTTTAGAAACTCAGTTTCAAGAGGTCTGTCAGCTTTTTATTTATTTTTTTGTAAAACTTTTTTGATAAGTGCCGACATAATCTGCCGATTGTTATTGACTTTAGCGAAAAAAAGTGTTATAATTAACGGCGTAAAAGTGTATTTTTGAACGGAGGTACCATCATGAAACACATCGAAACTATCGAAACACGTAATCTTTGTGAAAGTGCAAAGAACGGCGGTTGCGGCGAATGCCAGACTTCCTGCCAGTCTGCTTGCAAAACAAGTTGCGGTATTGCTAACCAGCAGTGCGAAAACAAGGAAAGCAAGTAAGTTTTATTTTTGAAACTTTCCGATAGAATGCCGCCTTTTTTTGGCGGCATTTTTACTGTAAAATAAGGAGTACATATAAAAATGATACATCAATACAAGCTTAATGGCTATAACATCGTCCTTGACACATGCTCAGGCGGTATTCACGTAGTTGACGATGTCGCCTATGATATTATTTCCCTTTTTGAAACCGAAACGAAGAACGAAATAATTAAAAATATGTCCGATAAATACGTCGGCAAGGATAATATAACCCTTAATGATATTGAAGAATGCTATGAGCAGGTCGAACAGTTAAAGAATAACGGCAAGCTCTTTGCTCTTGACACTTTTGAAAGTATGGCGGGTAAACTTAAAGAAAAAACATCGGGCGTTGTTAAGGCTCTTTGTTTACATATTGCCCACACCTGTAATCTCAACTGCGAATACTGCTTCGCAAGTCAGGGTAAATATCACGGCGAGCGTTCCCTTATGTCCTTTGATGTGGGCAAACAGGCACTCGACTTCCTTGTCGCTAACTCGGGAACAAGAAGAAATCTTGAAGTAGACTTCTTCGGCGGTGAGCCTTTAATGAATTTTGAAGTGGTAAAACAGCTTGTTGCCTACGCCAGAAGTATTGAAAAAGAACACAACAAAAATTTCCGCTTTACACTTACTACAAACGGACTGCTTATCGATGATGACGTTATTGAATGGGCAAACAAGGAATGCAGTAATGTCGTTCTCAGCCTTGACGGCAGAAAAGAAATACATGACCGCTTCCGTGTTGACTACGCGGGCAACGGAAGCTGGGACAGAATTGTTCCCAAATTTCAAAAATTCGTTGAAGCAAGAGGCGGTAAAAACTACTATATGCGTGGTACGTTTACACACGCTAATCCCGATTTCCTCGAAGATATCAAACAAATGCTTGACCTCGGCTTTACCGAGCTTAGTATGGAGCCTGTTGTTTGTGCCCCCGGCGATAAATCTGAGCTTACAGAAGAGGATATGCCCACAGTATTCAAGCAGTATGAAGAATTGGCAAAGCTTATGCTCGAAAAAGATAAAGAAGGTAATCCCTTTACTTTTTATCATTATATGATAGACCTGACGGGCGGCCCCTGCATTTACAAACGCATTTCGGGTTGCGGCTCGGGTACGGAATATATGGCTGTTACTCCCCGGGGAGACCTCTATCCATGCCACCAGTTCGTCGGCGAGGAAGAATATAAACTCGGTGATATATGGAACGGTGTTACAAACAAAGTAAAGCAGGACGAATTTGCATGCTGTAACGTATATGCAAGAGAAGAATGCCGCGACTGTTGGGCAAAGCTCTATTGCTCGGGCGGTTGTGCCGCAAACGCCTACCACTCTACAGGCTCGGTCAAGGGCGTATATAAATACGGCTGCGAGCTGTTCAAAAAGCGTATGGAATGTGCTATTATGGTTGAAATAGCACGTAGACTAAATAAGTAAAATATAGGGGGAATTTTTTAAAATCCCCCCACCCTCAAAAACTTTATTTTATTTAAGCTTTTTTAGTAGATTTCGGAGAAAACTACTGAATACAATTTTATTTAAAGAGGCAAAAAATGAAAACACCCATCTGTGATTTTGTAAAAGAATACTCAGAAAGCAAGGCTATCCGTATGCACATGCCGGGACACAAGGGTAAAAGCTTTTTAGGCTTTGAAAACCTTGACATAACCGAGATCAAGGGGGCTGACAGCCTCTATGAAGCCGACGGCATAATTTGCGAAAGTGAACAAAACGCCTCTTCCCTCTTCGGCTGTAATACGTACTATTCCACCGAGGGTTCATCACTTTCAATCAGAGCAATGCTTTATCTTACCCTCCTTTACGCAAAAGAAAACGGCAAAAGCAATCTGATTTTTGCCGGAAGAAATGCCCATAAAGCATTTATTAATTCAGTTGCATTGCTTGACTTTGATGTTAAGTGGCTGAATTATGATAAAGATAACTCGTATTTATCGTGTTCCGTTACTCCCGATTATTTAAAAAAAGCCTTATCTAAATCAAAAACTTTACCCGTTGCGGTTTACGTAACTTCCCCCGATTACTTGGGGAATACTGCCGATATAAAAACACTATCGAAAATATGCAAAGATTACGGTGTTTTACTTTTGGTTGACAACGCACACGGCACATATCTGCGTTTTCTTCCCGAATCAAAGCATCCTATCGACCTTGGTGCCGATATGTGTTGCGACTCGGCACACAAAACACTGCCCGTACTTACGGGGGGAGCATATTTGCATATATCCAAAAGTGCTCCTGCCTTGTTTGCCGATAATGCTAAAAAAGCTCTTTCCCTTTTTGGCTCTACAAGTCCCTCCTATTTAATTTTACAATCACTTGACAAGGCGAATGAATATCTTGACGGAGATTACAAGCTTAAACTTAAAAACAGGGCGGAAGCTATCGATGAGTTAAAAATTAAACTTATGGAAAAGGGATATACTTTGATTGGAAATGAGGCTCTAAAGCTTACTTTTGATATAAAAAAATACGGATATACGGGAATTAATTTTTCAGATATCCTACGCCAAAACTCTATCGAATGTGAATTTGCTGATCCCGACTATGTTGTTTTGATGCTTACCACCGAAACAGAAAAAAATGAACTTTCAGCAACAGAAAAAGTCTTGTTATCAGTCCCCAAAAAACAGGAACTCTCAACAAAGCCGCCTCTATTGTCATTTCCCGAAAAAGCTATGTCAATACATAAAGCAGTACTTTCCCCTTGTGAAAGCATCTGTGCAAAAGACAGCCTCGGCAGAGTTCTTGCTTTTTCCGAAGTAGGCTGCCCCCCTGCCGTTCCCATAATCGTTTCGGGAGAAGTCATCGACGAAAACGCTGTTAAATGCTTTGATTATTACGGTATAGATAAATGTTGTGTAGTAAAAATTTAATATAATTGTTATTTACATATAAAAAAGGAGCCTTCTGAGACACCTCATAAGGCTGTTTTCAAGGGCAACACCCCGACAGATCTTAAAATTCTGTCGGGGTGTTTTTTCAGCCTTATAAAAGTAGCCTTTTTGGGAGACAGGTCTCACAGTGATATTTTGCCTTTTGGCAAAGTGATATGAAAATCTATCGGTCTTCGTGATATTATATTCGCCCTAAAACTGTCCGCAGGACAATATAACGATGCGAAGCATCATATAACTGCGAAGTAATATAACTCGCCAATAGGCGAATATAACTGAGGCACACTTCCTTACGGAGTGTGCCTCTTAAGCTCCCTTTTTTATTTAGCCGTTTTGACGATTATTCTGCTTCCTCTTCAGCTTTTGCTTCATCGGGTATGTAGTCCTCAGGCATTGCTTCTTCCGCTGCCTTCGCTTCCTCGATAAGTGCTCTGATAGAAAGGCTAATCTTATGGGTATCCATATCTATATCTGTAATTCTTGCTTCAACTTCCTGTCCAACGGCAAGTACGTCGGCAGGCTTGTTTATCTTCTTGTCTGCAATCTGTGAAATGTGGATAAGTCCGTCAACACCGGGAAGTACTTCTGCAAATGCTCCGAAAGGCATCATATTTACAATCTTAACAGTCGCCGTGTCGCCTACTGCATACTTCTCTACAAATGCGTTCCAAGGATTGTTTTCCTCTGTCTTGTATCCAAGAGAAATTCTCTTCGCTTCCGCATCGAAATCCTTAACATATACTGTCAACGTCTCGCCTACAGATACAATCTCGGAGGGATGCTTGAAATGTGTCCATGCAAGCTCGGTACTGTGGATCATTCCATCTACTCCGCCAAGGTCTACAAATACGCCGTAGTTTGTTATCGACTTAACAACGCCTTCGTATTTCTTATCCTTTTCAATCGCTGCCCAGAATGCTTCCTCGCGTGCCTTCTTCTCTTCTCTTGCAACAACGCGGATAGATGCTACTGCTCTTCTTCTCTGTTCGTTGATGTCTATAATCTTAACCTTCTGCTCTGTTCCTCTGAGTACCGAAAGGTCTGCATCCTTTGCAAGTCCTGTGTGGGAGGCGGGAACAAAAAGCTTCTGACCTTCTGCATAAACAAGTACGCCGCCTCTGATAACATCTGTAACCTTGCCATCGAGTATCTTGCCCTCGTTAAAGCATTCAACAACATTCTTCCAGTTTGTAATCGCGTCCACTCTCTTCTTGGAAAGTGATGCAACACCGTCAATATCGCTTACTCTTGTTACCATAACTTCAATCTCGTCACCAACCTTGAACTCTTCTTCAAGTTTAACTGCCGGATTCTCCGATATCTCGCTGTAAGGTACGATACCGGTTACTTTGGCACCAAGGTCTACCTGGACTTCGTTGGAATTTACCGCAAGTACGATACCCTTTACGATATCACCTGTATTTAAAGTTTTAAAAGATTCCTCAAGCATTGCAGCAAAGCTGTTTTCATCGTTGTTTTCAAAGTCCTCCTGAGTCAAGTCCTTTTCGATGTTCTTTGTGATTTCGCTCATTTTGTTTTTTACCTCCTGTATGATACTACCCGGTGTCGATGCACCCGCAGATATACCTACTTTTTTTATTTTTCCAATATTCTCTGTACTGAGCTCGTCTGCATTCTCAACCAATACAGTATTCGGCTGATATCGCTTTGCCGTCTCATACAGCTTATTGGTATTGGAGCTGTTTCTGCCCCCTATTATCACCATATAATCGACATTCTTCGCCATATTTTCCGTCTCTGTCTGCCGATTTTCGGTAACATTACATATTGTATCAAAAATATATGAATTTGTATATACTTTTTCAAGAATTTTTTGAGATTTTTTCCATTCTGTAAGTTTTTGCGTTGTCTGGGACACAACGACCACCTTTTTTTGTGCACTTTTATGAATTTTAAGCAATCGGTCAAGCTCCGATGCCTCCGAAAACACCTCTACATCCCCCTCGGCAAAGCTCACTATCCCCTTTACCTCCGGATGATTCGGATCACCGAACACATACAAAAGCGAATCTTCTCCTGCGTTGTCCCTCACTATCTTGTGTATCTTCTTTACATACGGACACGCACAGTCAAGCACCTTAAAATTAGCGTTCTCTTTTGAATACGCATCGAGTCTGTCATATATCTGCTTTGTTACACCGTGGGCTCTTATCACCACAGTACACGAATTCTCTCCGTTACATTCGGCAAACACTCTCTCAAGGTCTTCCTCCTCGATAACTCTCACTCCCTTGCTTTCAAGGTCCTCCGATATCGTAGGATTGTGTATCAAATGCCCCAATGTGTATATGCTGCCCCACTTCTTTTCATCAAGCAGCTCATACACCGAGTTTACCGCCCTGTCAACGCCAAAGCAAAAACCTGCATTTTTCGCTATTTTTATTTCCATTCTTCTTTACCTTTCGGTCTTATATCGGTCTTATATAGGTCTTAAACAAGCTCAAGCACTCTGTCAAATATCTTCTCTGCCGCCGCAGTATATTCTGCCTGTGTCCCCTGTTCAAGCCCAAGCTCTTCATACCTTATTACCTCGCCAAAGTTTATATAAACCTTGCGAAAAGGCATTATTTTATAGCCCTTCGTCTTTATCAACACGGGAATAACATCCGCCTTTGAACGATATGCTATCATTCCCACTCCGGATTTTATCTCCGTATTCTTTGGCTCTTTTCCTATACAGCGTGTCCCCTGTGGAAACATTCCCACAGCATCGCCGTTCTTCAGGTGGTTTATCGCCGTCTTAAGTGCCGTCGGATCTGCACTTCCTCTGTGTACGGGAAACACCCCCAACGCCTTTATCAAAACGTTTAACAACGGTATCTTAAAAATGGATGCCTTTGCCATAAAACGTATCTGTCTGTCGGAAACGGCAGCCAATATTATCGGGTCCCAGTTCGATATATGGTTCGGACAAACAAGCAATGCTCCGTTTTGGGGGATATTCTCCTCGCCCTTCACCTCAATCCTGAACAAACCTATAAATAAGCCCTTCAGCAATCTCTTGAAAAATGCGTAAGTCTTCATCTGTTATTTCTCTCAAAAACATTAGTTTATACGGCTGTCAATTATATTCAGTATAGCCGTAACCGTCTCTTCAATATCAAGCTCCGAGCTGTCCAGCATTACCGCATCCTCAGCAGGTACTGCGGGGGCTACTGCTCTCGTCCTGTCGTTCTCGTCCCTTTTCAGCATATCGGACAATACTTCTTCATAAGTAGTCTCAATCCCCTTCTCCTTAAGCTCAAGGTAACGTCTCTTTGCTCTCACGTCATCTCTTGCAAACAAAAATATCTTAACCTCGGCATCGGGGAAAATTACAGTTCCGATATCTCTGCCGTCCATTATAACGTTATTCGTCTTCGCTGTATTTCGCTGTATGTCAAGCAAAAATTCCCTCACTCTCGGAATTGCCGACACCTTTGATGCATACATCGATATCTCGGGAAGCCTTATGTCTCGATTTACGTTTTCACCGTTAAGCAATACCACCTGTCCCTCTTCGGTCTGTGTCAGCTTTAATTCAATATTCTTCAAATTCTCCGCCACCTTGTCGGAGTCGGAAACGTCAATACTGTTTCTGAACATATAAAGTCCTATCGCACGGTACAACGCTCCCGTATCTACATATAATATATTCAGCCGCTTTGCAACCGCCTTTGCCATTACGCTCTTACCCGAGCCTGAAGGACCGTCTAATGCTATTTTATACATATTCTTTCTCTTTTTCTCCCTGTGTTTATTTATTATTTTAAAAACGGGGCGTCGAGGTCATTGCCGCCTACAAGTTTGTGCGTATTTTGGGTTTGCAACAAGAGTGTATGGACTCCTTCGGCTACGGCGGTTAAAACCGCCTTCACTCAGGATAACAATCGTTTCTTATTTCTGAAAAAATTTATTCTGCGATACTCATTCCTGCAAGGTTGGCTGTAGAAAAGGCTATCTGGAGGTTAAATCCGCCCGTATATGCATCAACGTCTATTACCTCTCCCGCAAAATACAGTCCCGCTATCTTCTTCGACATCATCGTCTTCGGGTCTATCTCTTTTACGTCAACACCGCCTGAGGTTATTATCGCCTCGTCTATCGGGCGGTACGACGTTACGGTAAATTCAAGGCATTTCAGCCTTCTTAGTATCGTCTGTCTTTCTGCCTTCGTTATACAATTAACCTTTCTGTCCGCAGGTATTCCCGTTAAAGTTACAAACACGGGTATCAGCTTTTGCGGAAGCAATGCAGACAACGATTTGACAAAATTCTTATTCTTATTCTTCTCAAAATCGGAAAGAAGTCTGTTATCCAGCGTCTTTTCGTCAAGGGCAGGCTTCAGGTCTATCCTTATCTTATATCTGTCCCTCTCCATCGGCTTCAAATGAGCCGACGCACTGAGTACAGTCGGCCCCGAAACGCCGAAATGCGTAAACAGCATCTCTCCGAAATCCGAGTATATCTCTTTATCCTTCTTAGTGTCAAAAACAGTTACGCTTACGTTCTTCAGCGACAGCCCCATAAGAGAGCTTACCCATTTCTCCTTCGTCTCAAGAGGTACAAGCGACGGTTTTGGTGTTACAACGTTTATGCCGAGTCTTTCCGCAAATCTGTAACCGTCTCCGTCAGAGCCCGTCTTCGGATAGGACACACCGCCCGTACATATTGCTACCCTGTCGTAATTAACCGTCCGCCCGTGTACCTTTACTCCCTTTACTGCCCCGTCTTCGACTATAACGTCTTCTACCTTTTCGTGTATTATCTTAACACCGTTGTTCTTGCAATAATCTCTCAACGCATCAACAATATCAAATGCTTTGTCGGACTGAGGAAACACTCTGTTACCTCGCTCCGTCTTGAGAGGTACGCCCATTCTTTCAAAAAAATTCACGGTATCTTCGGATGTAAACATAGAATATGCACCGTATAAAAACCTCGGGTTTGTGGGTACGTTTTCAATAAAAGTATTTCTGTCGCAGTTGTTCGTAACATTGCATCTTCCCTTGCCCGTTATCGCAAGCTTTCTGCCAAGTGCGTTCATCTTCTCATAAATGGTTACGTCGCATCCCAATGAAGCCGCCCTACCCGCACACATCATACCCGCAGCTCCGCCGCCTATTACGCACACCCTTATTTTTTCATTTATCATTTTCTGCCGATGTCGTTTCTGTAATGCATCTTGTCAAAAGATATATTCTTCAATGCATCATACGATCTTGCAATAGCGTCGTCAAGCGTCTTGCCGGTTGCCGTAACGCCGAGAACTCGTCCGCCTGCGGTATATATCTTGCCGTTTTCAGCCTTTGTTCCTGCGTGGTATACAAACAAATCGTCCGAGTTAAACACCTCGCTGTCAAGTCCCGTTATCTCTTTGCCCGATTCGTATTTTGTGGGATAACCGCCCGATGCAAGTACGATACATACCGCCGCATCCTCTGTCCACTCTATAACTATCTCGTCAAGTCTCTCGTCGATAACTGCGTTAATAATATCAATAAAATCTGTCTTGAGTCTGGGAAGTACAGCCTGTGTCTCGGGATCGCCGAAACGTGCGTTATATTCAATAACACGGGGGCCTTTCGGGGTAAGCATTAGTCCAAAGTAAATAACGCCCTTAAACGTTCTTCCCTCTTTATTCATAGCCTCCATCGTAGGCTTGAATATCGTCCTGTAGCAATCGTCTGCAACTTCTTTTGTATAATTTCTGCTGGGTGAAAACGCTCCCATACCGCCCGTATTCAAGCCCTGATCATTGTCAAGTGCTCTCTTGTGGTCTTGTGCCGAAACCATGGGAACTATAGTCTTGCCGTCGGTAAATGCAAGTACGGATACCTCGGGACCTGTCAAAAATTCTTCAATTACGACCTTGCTGCCCGATTCACCGAACACCTTGTCGCACATAATGGTTTTTACAGCATCTTCAGCTTCGGCATAATCCTGAGCTATAATAACACCCTTACCGAGAGCAAGTCCGTCAGCCTTAATTACTGTCGGATATTCGTTTTGCGTCCTAATATATTCAAGTGCCTTCTCCGCACTGTCAAACACCTCATAACCTGCTGTAGGTATGTTGTATTTTTTCATAAGCTCCTTTGAAAAGACCTTACTCCCCTCAATTATTGCCGCACACTGACGAGGTCCGAAGGCTCTGATACCTTTTGCCTCAAGTGCATCAACAGTGCCCAACATCAACGGGTCATCGGGTGCTACAAACACCAGATCAATCTTATTTTCTATGGCTGTATTTACAATTCCCTCAACGTCTGTCGCCTTTACGGGAAGGCAGGTTGCAAGCTCTGCAATACCGCCGTTTCCCGGTGCACAGTATATCTCGGGTGCATATTTGCTTTCGTGTAATTTCTTTACTATGGCGTGCTCTCTTCCGCCGCCGCCTACAACAAGTATTTTCATGCTTATTCTCCCTTGTCTTTACAATAAATATAATTAAATTTATTGTACAACATTATCAGCCAAAAGTCAATAAAGCATGGGCAATAAAAACGGTTTGTCCCGAAATTTATTATTTGAAAAAAATCATTTACTGTACGTCCTTTTCACAAACCTCCCTCTTTCATGTTAAAGATATCATTAACTCTTCTGCTTATCCGTTTTTATTATACAACTTTCTGCTTTTCACTCTTATGTCTTAACTAAAAAAAGAGGCGTTTAAATGCCTCTTTTTTATCCTCAAAGTATTCCCAGTCCTTCAAGCAGAAATTTCAGTCCCATTAATATTAGAATTATTCCGCCCGCCATTTCTGCCTTCGACTTGTATTTCGTCCCAAACACATTGCCTATCTTTACCCCCACAAACGAAAAC
>JAZOUV010000024.1:0-34230 GCA_045658315.1 Eubacteriales bacterium | reverse complement strand
TCTCCATATAAGCCTATGACCAGTTTTTTAGTTTCTTCAGTTATGCTCATAATTATACTCCGAAATAACTTTATTTGGTAATTTTTTGTTTAGGTTTTCAAGACTACTTTTTGCGAACATTTCTTTATTAAGTTCAATGCCCACATATAGGACACGGGAACCTAATAGGGTCATTTCTGTGCTTGTGGAAAATAAAAATATGCTCATAACAATTTAGTGGGTATTGATAAAAGGGATATGGGTTGTTTCCGTTCTTTTGACGTTGACTCTGTACTTCGCCTTTATCCCAAATAAAATCGTCTACAAATGTAAAACCTTCTTCTTCAAAAATTTGAGTAAAATACGCCCCCAATGGTATGCGTCGCTTGCCCCATGTTGATGTGGTTGTTAAATTGTCGTTATCAAATATATCACCAACATTAAATACAAATACCCTATGATTATCTAATACACGATATGCCTCACGAATAATAGCACGCATATCTTCTAAGTACAAAGTGAGATTTTTCCATTGGGAATATTCTCTTGCATTGTAATATGGCGGAGAAGTAACCATAAGTCCTACAGATTCAGAAGGAAGTCCTTTTAATACATCAAGGCAATCCCCCCAGATGATTTTTGCACCATCATCATCTTTGTGCAAAAAAAATTACGAGATTTATGTCAGGACATGAGGTGCTATTTTGATATATTTCTTTTACAAACGCTGTGTAAATATATACCCACTCTTTAATCGTATCTCTACGGTCGTTGCGGTAATATTTTTTAATTTATCTCTCAATAGCTCAATTTGTTCTGCTGAAAAAACACTTAATAAATAATTATTAGCGTTTTCTAATATTGAATTTAAGTATTCAATGTTATTCTCAAACTTCTTACTCATTACCAACCTCTAAAATTTTGTATCAATTTATTATATCATAATTATGTAAATAAATCAATTAAAAAGAAAAATGTAGAAATATTTTTTTCTCTAAAATCATAGTTTTAGGGAACAGGATAAGGCGTTGGGGAAAATTGCCGTCACGTGCCAATTTTTTGCCCTCTACGAGAGTTTCGCGAAGTGGAAAACTCCCCTTGCGACAGATTGATTTTTACAAAAAGCGGTCTACAAATATCTTCATAGACCGCTTAGTGGCACCCGCAACGGGAATCGAACCCATAACTAACCCTTAGGAGGGGTTTATTATATCCATTTAACTATGCAGGCGTTCTATTCAGTTGTGTTTTTTGCTTGAGTGTACAAATGGCGTTTGGCACATTGGACACACAAAATTTGAGTAATGTTTCGCTCTATCCTTGCGAGGCTTGAGTATATCTTTGCGGATACTATAAGGTGAGCATTAAAATGCATCCTTGAACTGTGTTATCCATTTAACTATGCAGATGTATTTGACTTACGACGTGTATTATAACATACAATAAAAAAATTTTCAAGTCGTTTTGATTATAATAGTATGTTTTTTGGAGATTTAATTAATTTTTATGTTTGAGCAATAGATTTAATTAATAAGTCTTGATTAAGTCTTGATTTTTTAATACATATCTGTTATAATGTTTAAGATTAATCAAAAATGTGATTGTTTTGGCGGAAATAAAACTAAAAACAGATTAGGAGGAGAAAAAATGCGTTCACTCAGGGCATTTATAATATCATTAGTGTTGTCTTTGGGCGTTTTGGGGATTCTTGCCTTCAGCATATCGAAAAGTTCTTTTTCGTTTAGTTTTTCTGCTCCTACACTCGAAGACAGTACAGTGGCTGAAGAAACCAAGAGAAATCCTCTTCCGGTTACCGATCCCCAGTCAAATGAGCCTGCCGGAGCAGATGATAAAACAGATACAGAAGAAATTGTTATTCCTGCCGGAGATGTTACAAATGCAACGTTTCTCTTTGTCGGAACTGATTATCAGCCTAGTATATTGAATTATAAAGACTCAGGATATGATGAAAACGGATTATACGTTAAGAAAAGAGTAGTTTCTGCCGATTCGTTATTATTGATGAAAATCGATAGGGCAAAGAAAACGTTTATGTTTTCTTCTATTCCGGCAAATGCAATCGTAAATCAGTCTACAAACAAGACTGTATCCCAGCTTTACAGCGAAAAGGGAGCATCTTATATGGTGGACTGCGTGTTTGCTTTGACGGGTATCAGAGTTGAACATTTGGCAGTTATAAGCGTTGAAGACTGCGTAAAAGCTTTGAAAAAAGTCGGTAATATTACATACGATGTTCCTTACGATATGTACTACGTAGATTCTACGCAGAATCTTGAAATTAATTTAAAAAGCGGTCTTCAGGAATTGACACCTAAGCAGACTGTGTCCATGCTGAGATTCAAAGATTATCCACCAGCGTCAAATTATACGCGTGAGAGGCTTATGGTTGATTTTTCGCAGTCACTGATGCATAAGCTTACTTCTCCCGCTTATATCGGAACGGCAGTATCTTTATTTTCCGATACATTAGGTTATTTTGAAACTAATTTTACGTTAGACGATTTTAAGGAACATATGGACCTTTTGTTTTCTTTCCAATCGTACAAAACAAGGACTATTACATATCCCGGTTACACCAAAGATTTATACGGCGAAGAGGTATTTGTCCCCAGCATCGGAGAAGCAATAAGTACATACGAAGAATATAAATAATATCAATATATAGGAGTATCATCATGAATAACACAGAAAAAACAATGGAAAAAATTGTTGCTTTATGTAAGAACCGCGGTTTTGTATTCAGCGGTTCAGAAATATACGGAGGACTTGCAAACTCTTGGGATTACGGTCCTCTCGGTGTTGAAGTAAAGAATAATGTAAAAAAAGCGTGGTGGAAGAAATTCGTTCAGGAATCCAAGCTTAACGTAGGTCTTGACAGTGCGATTTTGATGAATCCTGAGGTTTGGGTTGCATCAGGTCATGTTGTAAACTTCAACGACCCGCTTATCGACTGTAAGTCTTGTAAGATGAGACACAGAGCAGACAAGCTTATTGAGGAGTGGGCAAAGGAAAATGGCAAAGACGTTAAGGTCGAAGCTATGAGCAACGAAGAGATGTCAAACTTCATTGCTGAAAACGGTGTTGCCTGCACAGGCTGCGGCAAGTCTGAATTTACCCCCATTCGTAAGTTCAATATGATGTTCAAGACATTTCAGGGTGTAACAGAAGACTCACAGTCTCAGATCTATATGCGTCCCGAAACTGCACAGGGTATTTTTGTAAACTTTGCAAATGTCCAGAGAACAACGAGAAAGAAGATTCCTTTCGGTATTGCTCAGATCGGTAAATCTTTCAGAAATGAAATCACTCCCGGAAACTTTACTTTCCGTACACGTGAATTTGAACAGATGGAGCTTGAATTTTTCTGCAAGCCCGGCACTGACCTTGAATGGTTTGCTTACTGGAAGAACTTCTGTGCTGAATTCCTTTATTCTCTCGGTATGAAGAAGGAAAACCTTAAGCTTCGTGACCATGAGCCCGAAGAGCTTTCTCACTATTCAAATGCAACGACTGACTTTGAATTTTTGTTCCCGTTTGGCTGGGGAGAACTTTGGGGCATAGCAGACCGTACAGACTTTGACCTTAAGGCTCATTCCGAGCACTCCGGCAAGGATCTCAGCTACTTTGACCCTGAAACAAACGAAAGATATATTCCTTATTGTATTGAGCCATCTTTGGGGGCTGACCGTGTTGTTTTGGCATTCCTTATTGATGCTTACGATGAAGAAGAAATAGCAGAAGGCGATGTAAGAAACGTACTTAGACTTCATCCTGCACTTGCTCCATTTAAGTGTGCTGTTCTTCCTCTTTCAAAGAAGCTTTCCGAGGAAGCGGGAGAAGTTTACGAAAAGTTGGCTAAGACCTTTATGGTTGATTATGACGAAACAGGATCTATCGGTAAGAGATATCGCCGTCAAGACGAAATTGGTACGCCTCTCTGTATTACCTACGACTTTGATTCAAAAGAAGACGGTTGCGTAACAGTCAGAGACCGTGATACCATGGAGCAGGTTCGTATTTCCATTGACAGTCTTGAGGAATATATACGCAACAAAATTGCTTTCTGATTTGGTTTTTATAATTTTGAAAGGTGTGTACATAACGTATACACCTTTTTTTGATAAAAATAACGAGCCGACGTGTTTTTCGGCTCGTATATTAGTTTATTTGTATTTCTTTATAAGCACAACAGATAGGACTGAAATTGCGGAAATAAGGATTATTATTGAAATAAAGCCTTTTGTTTTTGTACTTTTTTCTGTTTCCTGAGCTTGTAATTTTTGTTTTTCAAGCTCAGCTTTTTTTAGTGCCGCAACTTTTGATTCTTCTTCAATTGATTCGAGTCTTAGGCTTTCAAGTCGTTTGCTTTCCTCTTCCTGTCTTTTCTGTTCTTCTTTTTCGAGGCGTTCTTGTTCCAACCTTTCCTGTTCGAGACGTTCTTGTTCCAATCTGATTTGTTCATCGTAGCTTATGATGTTCTCGAAAAAGCTGTTTTTTTGTGTGTCAGGTCCTACTGTTGTACGGTAAAGTCCGTATACACAGGGAGAATAGTTTACAATTTGCGATGCTTTAGTAATAGTGCCTCCGCCGTTGAGCCAATCGGTAAACCAAGTATATTGCTGTGAAATGTGTGTCTTATAGCCTGCCTGTGTCATTTGGAAGGCAGTCTTCCCGCCAAAATAATCCAATGGCTCATCCCAGTTTAGAGTAATCTGATTTTCTTTATAGAGATGTATGTAGAGCTTAGGGGTATTCCAAATGCCGTATTGTGCGGCAGAATCGGGATAGTTGTCGGCATTACCTGCGAGGTCGATAGCTTTTATAAGTGTTTCTGCATTTAGAATATGCTGACCGTGTCCGTATTCACCGTTTAAGTCATGTCCCACTACGACTTGAGGCTTAAATCTTCTTAACAACTCTGTCTGGAATGCAATAACATCGTCTTCTGTAAAGCCTGCCCATTTTATATTGTTAAGAGCAGCGGCAGAGGTAGTTGAATGTGCATCCGGGAAGCTGCTTATAACAGGATAGTGGTCAATTCCTACAGTCCACAAACCGTTCAAAAGCTCATGACGTCTGCCGGGAGTGTTTGTATGGTCAGTAAAATAAGCTATCTGCACTCTATATCCTTTTGCGACATGGTAGGGAAGAACGCCTGCAAAAAACAACTGTTCATCATCTGCGTGGGTAGAGTTAACAAGAATATCTGCCTTATCGTATGGCAGTTGCCACACCTGCACCCAATTGGGCAGTTCAGCATCTGTGAAAGCAAAAACATCTGAAACGTTTGCCTTTTCTTTAAAAGTAACTGTTACTTCTTTGCAATCGGAAATTTCTTCCGGAATTTTTACAAACGCGTGAAGAAAACTGTTTTCTATTTCGTAACTCTTATCGCCGCAAGAAAGTGTAAAGCTCGGAGCCTTATCCCAAAAAATAATATATATCGAATCAATCGGCTCGTTGCTTGAAAATGAAATTTTATTCAGCGAAGAATAACTGCTTGGCATATTGTCCTTGAGGTTGTTGTAATTTGGGGTAAGCGTAACATCTGTTATAGTAGCATCATCAATTACTGCTGCAGAAGAAAAACAAACACAGCCTACCGATAAAACAATGACTACCAATGCTGCCAATAGAATCTTTGTAACAGTTTTATTTTTATTCAAAGCCATAATATCTACGTCCTTTCTCAAGATAAATCAGCTTAAGAAGAGTTCAAACTTTTCAATATTAACCCTTTTACCTATAACTACAATATTGTCGTTGGTGTATAAAACGGTATCGGGGGTAATCTCGGTAATAATATTATCGTTGTGTTTAACAGCGATAATATTAAGTCCAAACTCTTTTCTGATATTCAGTCCTGCTACTGTGATGTTGTTCACCTTTTCAGAGAGCAGTATTTCGGTTATATCAATTTCTTCGCTTAGAGAAATGTATTCCATAGTTTTTGGAGATACAAGCCTTTTTGCAAGTCTAATAGCCATTTCTTTTTCGGGATAGACGACTTCAGCTCCAAGTGTTTCAAGAACACAGCCTTGTTCGGGTGTAATTGCTTTTGCGATAACCTTTTTTACACCGAGTTGAATAATGTTCAAGGTTGCAAGAATACCTGTATCTATAGTTTCTCCGATTCCCACGATAACGGTGTCACAATTTTGGATACCTGTTTCGATCAGCGTATCTTTGTTTAATTCCTCTACCAAAAATGCATTATCGGTATATTCCGTAATTTCTTTAATTTTTTTCTGGTCATTATCAATAACAAGTATTTCTTTTCCCATTTCGGAAAGATTTTTTGCGAGATTAAAACCAAATCTGCCAAGTCCTACTATTCCGTAAATTTCTTCGGGTTTTCTTTTTACTCTTTTTCTCATTTTTAAATATACCTTTCTTATTTAACCGAGAGTCAGACTTTCTTCGGCGTATGAAACGCCAGAAGATTTTTTTAATATCCAAAGCGAAACGATAGTCAGAGGTCCAACTCTGCCTATAAACATAGTAACTGTAACTATCAATTTACCTGCAACTGAGAGGAGTGGCGTAATACCGGTTGACAGACCGACCGTTGCGAAAGCAGATATAGTTTCAAATATAAGGTCATTCAAAGGAATTGCGGGGTTAGTTATACAAAGCAGGGTCAGCGAAGATAACACAGTGCCTATTCCGATTGAAAAAATAACGAAGGCTTTATGCAATAGGTCTTTTGGCAAGGTCCTTTTAAATAGGGAGGTTTTATTTTCGGATATATATGAATAAAGTGCCATAAAAACTACTAAGAAGGTTGTAGTTTTAATGCCTCCGCCGGTTGATGTGGGCGAAGCACCGATAAACATTAGAATCGAGTAAAAAATCAATCCTGTATTTGATATATTACCGAGGTCCACCGTTGAAAAGCCTGCGGTTCTGGTAGATGTGCTCATAAAGAAAGCACTTAACCAATCATATCCCTCAAAAAATTTAAAAATTAATGTTCCGCCGAGCAATAGTAAAAAGGTTACTGTAAGAACGACCTTGGTGTGAAGAGAAAATTTTTTAAATTTGTGTTTAAAAGTAACTTCTCTTATAACCAAAAATCCTATACCGCCCAAAATGATAAGCAGGGAGGTAATCAAGAGAAAATAGAAATTATTTCTATAAGTAAAAAGACTGTTTCCTTTTCCTAAAATATCAAAACCTGCATTGTTAAATGAAGATACAGAGTGAAAAAGGCTGAGCCAAAGTGCTTTTAACGGTTGATAATTTATTAAAAACATAGGTAACAGCAGCAATGTTCCCATACCTTCAATAATAAGTGTTGTAAAAAGCACTGATTTCAAAAGAGTGAATATACCGCCCAAAGAACCGTAGTTCAGAGCTTCTTTTACAAGAGTTTGTTGTTTTAAGAAAACCTTATGACCTGTCATCATAACTATACCAACGCTTATGCTGACGAAGCCCAAGCCGCCAAGTTGAATCAAAAGCATCAGAACGGCTTGACCGAAGGGGGTAAATACACTGCCCGCATCAAATGTAGATAAGCCTGTAACGCATACAGCACTTGTTGATGTAAACAGAGCATCAATCAATTTGACACTTCCGGGATTTTTTTGCGATACAGGAAGCAAAAAAAGCAGTGTGCCTATTAAAATAATAGATAAAAATCCAAAAGCAATAATGCGTCCGGGATTCATAAACTTTTTCATTAAAAACCTCAATAATAAGAGTATACTATTATATATAGAATACCTCTTTTTGTGATTTTTGTCAAGAGAGACAAGTTTATGAAAAAGTTTATGAGAAATACGGTATTAAAAAATCGGGAATATATGTTTAAGTAAAAATATGTATAAATAATTTTGCCATAGCATAACCGACGATGCTGCAGCCGGGAAAAGTAAAAATCCACGTTAAAAGCATTTCTTTTACAACTGCGAAATTAACGGAAGAGAGTCTTTTTGCTGTACCTACCCCTATAATTGCAGTTGTTTTGGTGTGAGTAGTGCTGACGGGCAAACCGAATATTGAAGATATCAGAAGACAAGAAGCTGCCGCCATATCCGCGGCAAAGCCTTGGTAGTTTTCGAGTTTAACCATATTCAGTCCGACAGCTTTTATGATTTTGTATCCGCCGACCGATGTTCCGATTGCCATTACGGCTGAAACGAGCAACATCAACCAAATGGGAGGAGTAACGTCTGTTGCGGAATCATAGCCTTCAGAAAGGAAAATGCCGAGAATCATAACGCCCAAAAACTTTTGACCGTCTTGTGCTCCGTGCATAAACGACATTGCGGCACCGCCGCATATTTGTGCGTTTTTAAAAAATAATAATGTTTTTTTTCGCTCGATATTCTTGCAGATAAATTCGGTAAGCTTTGTGAAAAGAAACCCCATGAGAAAACCTAAAAACGTTGACAAAAATAAGCCGAAAATTACTATCAGCCATTCTTTTAAATTAATACCGTCAAAGCTGTTATTTAAAGCTATAGCGGCACCCGAAAGTCCTGCTATAAGTGCATGGCTTTCACTAGTGGGAATACCAAAGAACCAGGCGGCGAGAGCCCAAATTATTATTGCGGTCATAGAAGCACAGAAGGCAGTTAATGCGAGGAGGGTATTGCCTTTAAAATTTACTATATTTTTGACTGTCATTGCAACGGTGGAATTTAGTAAAGTCATAATAAGAACGCCCAAAAAATTAAAAAAAGCTGACATCAATACAGCTTTTCGAGGAGTCAAGGCTCTTGTGGATACACAGGTTGCAATCGCGTTTGGCGCGTCTGTCCACCCATTCACAAATACTACTCCAAGCGTCAGCAAAAATGTGAGAAGCAAAAAAGGGGTAGATTGAGCTTTATTTAAAAAATATCCAAATTCCAAAAAATCCATAACATTTTTCCAATCGGTAAAAAATAAAAACTTTATTAAAACCAATATGTGTTACGGATAAAATTTATGTTAGATTGTAATGTGTTTATATAAAAAAACTGCCTGTAGCGAGACATCTCATAAGGAAGTCGCGCAGTTTTATTCGCCTTGCGGCGAGTTCTATTGCTTTGCAGTGATATTCGGCTAACGCCGAGTGGTATTGCCTTCGGCAGTTTTGGGCGAATAAAATAACACTGAAACCGAAAGGTTTCAATAACACTATTGCCACAAGTCAATAATATCACTCCGACAAAGTCGGAATATCACTTTTACACACCGAAAAAGAATAGTTATTTTCGGCAAGTATTTACCTTTCTCAAAGTATGTAACCCACTATGACACTTTCAAACTGAAAGTGTTAATTTTAATATAAAAAAGTAGGGAGAAACTTCTTTACGAAGTGTCTCCCTAAAGGCAGTTTTCTATTTGCTTTTTTTGAATGAGAATTTATTTTCCTCGTTGTTGAGCAGTCTTTTTATGTTTGAACGGTGATTAAACACGAGCAAGATAACTAATGTGAAACAACAAATAAGTTCAACTATATTAAGTGTACCGAATTTTGTGAGTATTATCGGGTAAATAAGCGAACACATGATAGCACCGAGGGAAATAAATTTTGTCGCGGCAACTATAGCTACGAACAGTGCAAGAAGGATCAAAGCAACCAAAGGATTGGTGCAAAGAATCATTGCAAGAGCGGTTGCAACACCTTTTCCGCCTTTAAAGTTATAATAAAGAGGCCAAGTGTGTCCGATTATTGCACCAATACCTGCAACATATGCTCCGGCTTTGCCTATAACGAAATAACCCAAAAGACAAGCCAATACGGCTTTTAAGATATCACCGAGCAGTGTAAGAACAGCGGCTTTTGTGCCATAAGTTCTCATCATATTTGTCATACCTGCATTACCGCTGCCGTGTTCGCGAACATCGTCCTTGTACTTTCTTTTTGAAATAAAGGTGGCAAAATTAAAGCTACCGAACAAGTAACCTATAATAATGAGCAGTATAAATGCGGGAATTGCGTAATGCCAGGGAATGTTATAAAAAACACCTCCCGTTTCGTCTGAAACGTATTGCGTACCGAACAGTTTGTTTACAATACCAATTTGAAATATTTCTTTCATAATTTTCATACTTAGTCGTTGTTATCTCCTTTCTGACGGATTATGAGTTTAATGGGAGTTCCCTTAAACCCGAATACTTCTCTGATTCGATTTTCGATGTATCTTTGGTAAGAGAAGTGGAAGAGCTCTGCATCGTTACAGAAGATGACAAACGTAGGGGGAACGATTCCAACCTGAGTCATATAATATATTTTTAAGCGTCTGCCTTTGTCCGAGGGGGGCTGAACTTTTGTGACCGCATCATTGAGTACATCGTTTAACATACCCGTTGAGATACGCAATACAGATTGTTCGTGAACATAATTGATAAACTCAAAGAGTTTATCAATACGCTGACCCGTTTTTGCGGAAATAAACAGAATGGGAGCATAGGGCATATATGCAAGTGCTGTTTGAATCTTTTGAGTAAATTCATTAACCGTCTTATTGTCTTTTTCAATAAGGTCCCACTTGTTTACAACAATTATAGAGGGTTTGCCTGCTTCGTGAGCAAGACCGGCGATATGCTCGTCTTGTTCGGTTATCCCCTCCGACGCATCTATCATAAGTACGCATACATCTGCATTTTCAACAGCCATTTTAGAACGCAAAACCGAATATTTTTCAATTCTGTCATCAACTCTGGCCTTTCTTCTTATGCCTGCGGTATCAACAAAAATATATTTTCCGTGGCTGTTTTCAACGTGTGTATTAATTGCATCTCTGGTAGTGCCGGGAATATTGGAAACGATAAGTCTTTCTTCGCCCAGTATCTTATTTATAATAGAGCTTTTTCCTGCATTTGGTTTTCCTATGACCGCAACGCTGACAGCATCGTCCTCATCTTCGTCTTCTTCGTTTTCGGAAGGAATATATTCCAACACCTTGTCGAGAAGGTCTCCCGAACCCGTTCCGTGAATAGAAGAAACAGGGATAGGGTCGCCTATAAAGCCAAGCTCGTAAAATTCATAGAATTCATAGGGAAGGTCACCAACCTTATCGACCTTGTTGACGCAGAGAACAACGGGCTTATTGCTTTTGAGAAGCATTCTTGCGATATCTCTGTCATCAGCGGTAAGTCCCGTTCTGACATCTGTCATAAAAATTATAACATCGGCAGTCTCTATTGCGATCTCTGCTTGGAGACGCATATATTTCAAAATAAGATCATCTGTTTTAGGCTCGATGCCTCCGGTGTCAATGAGCATAAGCGTTCTGCCTGCCCATTCTATTTCGTGATATATTCTGTCACGGGTAACGCCGGGGGTATCTTCAACTATGGAAATTCTTTCTCCTGCCAGTTTGTTGAACAGAGTACTTTTTCCAACATTTGGTCTGCCAACTATGGCAACAACCGGTTTTGACATTGCTTTCTCCTTGTGTTTTTATGAAGTGGTGGTAAATAAGTTAATTAACGGCTGTTCTGTTCAAATTGCCGTCGTAAACCGCACTGCCCGAAATATAAAGGGCATCTGTGGTTATTCCCGTAGATTTAAATGCCGATGGAGCAAAAAGCTGTGTTCCGGGTGTCCAACGAGTATAAAGCCAAGTAATCGCACCGTTTGCAGGGTTAACAGCTCTTACGTATACTCTGTTCTCGTATGCCGAAACGTATGTGATATTCATGCCGTATCTTGGGTATTCAAAGCCGGGGGTAGGACCGAGTTTAGGATTATAGAATTTGAGTATGCCATTTTGATTGGTATAGAAAATACATTCTGTTATTTCTATAATGCTTTTTGTTTTTGCACCGTCGGGGCAGAAGGTGGTAACACTTCCGTCTTGTGACGTTATAACGGCAAGGCTCTCATCTGTTGAGAAGTAAAGCTTATCAGCAGTATTATTCAAGGCGTAAATGTTAAGAGTTGTTGTAATGATTTTTGTTTTATCGCCGTAGAAGTTAGATGCATACATTCCCGGCCCTTCGTTTGGAACATAATATAACTCATCGAAAAAGGTACAAATCATTTTAGCCTTAAAGGGGAATGTAATATCTTCTTTGTTTGTAACATCAATTCTGTGAACCGAGTATTGTTCATCAATATAGAAGATATATGTACCGCTGCCCGTTATACCGATTGCTTTGTTGTTTGTAAGGTTGCTTACGGTATTGCCTAATTTATCAAGAACTGTAATTCCGTTTGTTGCAACATAATCATATTCGCCGTCTGTGTATACAAGACCGCCGACGGAAACGTTTCCTGAAGTGCCTGTAGGCCACTTGCCGTCAGAAACGGTTGCAAGGTATCCTGTTGAGGCAGTAAAAGGAACTTCAACGGGAACTATGGGAGCTGTGGTTTCGGGAATGGTAGTTTCAGGCTCTGTTTCGGGTTCTATAGTAGTTTCGGGGGATTGGGTTTCATTCTCTTCGGGAGATGTAGTATCGGACGGGGAAGTGCTTTGTACTGTATTGTTCGTAGTATCAGTAGGTTTTTTAGAGTGGTCATTACCGTCAAAAAGCATCGCTATTGATATTATTATTGCTGCACAAAGGAAGATAATACCCACTAAAATACCAACTTTTTGGTTTTTTTCGTCCGGTTTATTCTGTTTTTTTGTTTTTTTCAACATTTGTGCCGCCATCATTGCCTGCTGATCTTGTACGGCTTTCTTTTTTCTGGCGATACGGGCTTTTCTGTGCCGTGCAAGGTATGCTGCGTTAACCTTTGAAAAAACAGTGTTTTTTTCCATTCCGCAAATGGGACAAACCTCAAGTTCACTTGTGGAACCGCAACAGCATTGCCACTTATTGTTGCCCAGCATTTCGGGTAAATAAATAATATTTTCCAGTACTTCCGGTCTGAAGGTAAATTTGAGTTCATCGTGAAGCTCTGGACTGAGTACGACCTTAAGCTCTTTTTTTGTGTTATTTTCCATAATACATTACCGTCCTGATTAAAAGTAGTGTTTTTTATGCGTTGAGTCCCAATATGCTTCTTAGAAACAGCTCTCCGTCATTGGGAACAACAGATATTTTGATGTTAAGCTTTTTTGATACTTCTTGTAATTCCATACTGTCAAGGAACATCTTACATTCACTTTCAAGCATGACACGCGGAATAAAAAGGGTTGTGCCTAAATCTTTACTTTTTAGCTGTTCGGAAAGGTCAATTCCGGTTATAAGTCCGGCAACTGTAATATTCTCGCCGAAAAAGTTGTTGTTTATGTTGTAAACATTGATATAGAGACCGTCAAATCTGTCTTCTAACTTACGAGCAAGAGAGGAAATAAACGGATATGCAGCATTTCCCGTCGCTATGGAAACACGGCGGGGAAGAACGGGAGACTCATCTAACTCTTCAAAAGCATATTCAAATTCATCAAGCATAGAGGCTATCATTCCAACACCGTTTTCAATTTGGGAAAAGTCCTCGTAATATTCGTGAGACGGTATCTCTAACCCCGCTTTTAAATACATCTCATCTCCGCAGAAAAAAATCGAACTGCCGTACTCTTTTTTGCAGAGCAAAGCAAAGTTTTGAACTTTTTGGATAATCTTTTTAGTTTCTTTAGGTGTAAAAGGCTCAAGCGGATAAAGCCCCTCTCTGTGTTTGGTAAGTCCTGCGGGAACTATAGAAACGCTGTTGACCATAGGGTAAAGCGTTGCTAAATCATGCATAGTGTTGATGAGCTCGTCACCGTCGTTTAATCCCTTGCACAGAACAATCTGACAGTTCATCGTTATATTGTTTTCCGCAAACCTTTTTAGGTATAAAAGGCTTTTTCCGGCAAAATGGTTATTCATCATCTTGCAACGCAATTCGGGATTAGTTGTGTGAACGGAAATGTTGACGGGGCTCATATGCATTTTTATAATTCTGTCAACATCTGAATCGTTAAGTCCTGTGAGGGTAATATAGTTTCCCATGAGGAACGAAAGTCTTGCATCGTCGTCCTTGAAATAAAGCGTATCACGCATCCCTTTGGGAAGCTGGTCGATAAAGCAAAAAACGCACTTGTTTTTACAGGACTTTTTGCTGTCCATAAGGTAGGTTTCAAACTCAAGACCGATATCATCATATTCGCCTTTTTTTATTTCGGCAGAAAATTCTTTTTTATTTCTTGACAAAAGAAGATGCAATTTTCTTTCGGTAAGATAAAATCTGTAGTCAAGAACATCGTTGATCATGTTTCCGTTGATTGAAATAAGCGTATCATTTGGGAGTATTCCGCATTTATCGGCGTGGGAATTTTTGTTTACGTCAGTTATTTTAACCAAATTATGTTCTCTTCCTTCTTTTTGCAGATTTTTAAAAAAATGCATAATTCACACAATTATACCTATTATAACACATTTTTACAAATAATGCAATATATATTATAAAGATGAAGAAATAAAAAACAAAAGTCCGATTTTTTTCGGACTTTTAAAAAATTTTAACCAATAGAGTAAACTCAACGATACGGGGCAGGATCTCGCTGTTATTGTTAATACCCGTATCAATCTATAGGTTGATACGTGTATGTCAAAACAGTTCAAAAACTTTGAAAAGTCATTCAAGCTCCAGACGGTCTATATAGAGAAAATCAGCCGCTTTTTGAAGAGAGTTAAGTTCTATCGTTTTTTTAGCTCCGCATTTTGTACAAAAAATCTCAACATTGTTTCCGTCAAGATAAAAATCGTATTCGCCCTCACCTTTTTCGCATTTGCAGTTTATTGAATTTTCGTCCTTCATTTCGCATAGCATAAACCGAACAAGGTCGGAAACTTGAGCGTCGGATATACTTCCTTCGGGATTTCCGCCTATTCTGCCTATCTCTTCGAGCGAATATTCGCCCATAAGCTCAGCAAGCTCTTTGTCAGACTTTTCTATTGCTTCAAACACTTTGTCCTTGTTGCCGATAAAGCAAATGTTTATGCCCAGAACCTTGCAGAAAAGTTCAAGCAAGTCTCTTTCAAAGAATGTAGAGGAGTTAATATGGAAAACGTGGGGATTTTCGCAGGCAAGGCAGGGAACTGTCAGTCTGATTTTATTGTCTTTTGTATATGCAAGAGAAAGCTCGCTTTCGCCGCAGCTACACTTGAGCTTTATAAGGTCTCCGCTTAATGCGAATGTTCCCACCATACTCATTACAGTGGTTCCGCATTTCGGACAACGGTAGCTTACTATTGATTCTTTCGGTCTTAATACCATTGTATCAAAATCTCCTTTTCGGAAGTTAGTTTTCAGTTGTTTCTGCAGGTTCTTCTTTTACGGTGTATTCAGAACGGGGAGCAAGACCTGCGGTGAGTTTTAAGTCCTTGGTGGCGTATTTATTCATATCGAGCTTTTCACGGGAATACGAGTAATCAAAAACCGAAAGCTTTCCGTAGGGCTTCGATAATAGCACGTCTTCTTTGTAGTATACGTTAAGAACAAGATATTTATCTTTGGTATCTTCTTCAAACTTTTTGATTTCTTCTTCGGTGGCGTTGAAGGTAGGCTCTTCGACAATAAGCGACTTTAGGTCTACTCCGTCAAATATCAGTCTTTGGTAGTTGTACATATTCTTTGTGGCGGAAATGTACTTGTATTCCGTATAGGTGTTTCCCGTACCGTCGGTAATGGTAAACACAAAAGCTTCATCCTTAGGTTCTTCCGAGAGCGAATATTCTTGCATAAGCTTTTTTATCGTGCTGTTGTTGTAGCGGACGGTTATCTGTATCTGTTCTTCTGATGGAATATAATAAACATAGCTTGCAGAAAATTTACCGTCTCTTGTCAGGTTATCCTTATGCTCATAGTAATATGCATCAAAGGAAGAGGGATTGCTTTTATAACTTTCTGCCGTATTATCAGTCCAAAGAAATGCTTGCATAGATTTTGGAGCTCCTGCGGAGAATATACGCCAAAGCAGGATAGCGATAACAAAAAATGAAGCCAATCTAAGTGTATACAGAAGAGTTTTTTTGATTATTTTTCCTGTAGTAACCTTTTTGCCTTTTAGTGCATCATATTCATTTTCCTCATCGGGATCATGGTAGTCATCATAGTTTTCATATTCAGACATAGAACATACCTCTCAAGAATTATTATTTCAAGTATTGTACCATATAAAGTATTAATATTCAAGTATTTTTTGCTTAACTACTTGAAAAGAAATGTGTGTTGTGTTAAAATAATCAGGTAATATTTGTAATTATAGTAAAGGATATTGATATAAATATGGAGAACAAACAGCCCAAAAGAGTTTTTTCAGGAGTACAACCCAGCGGAGTATTGACTATAGGAAACTATCTCGGTGCGATAAAAAATTGGAAAAAGTTTGAGGCAGACGAATTTGATTCAATATACTGTGTTGTTGATATGCACGCAATAACCGTAAGACAGGTTCCTGCTGATCTGCGTAGAAGAACTTATGAAATATTGGCACTTTATATTGCCTGCGGTCTTGATCCTCAGAAGAATACGATGTTTGTACAGAGCCACGTTCCTGCACATGCAGAGCTTTCGTGGATATTGAACTGTTATACAATGTATGGCGAGCTGTCAAGAATGACACAGTTTAAGGATAAGAGCCGAAAGAATGCAACTAATGTTAATGCAGGTCTTTTTGATTATCCCGTACTTATGGCATCAGATATATTGCTCTATCAGACAGCAGTAGTACCCGTTGGATTTGACCAGAAGCAGCATATTGAGCTTGCACGCGATATTGCGATGAGATTTAATCAGATATACGGTGATGTGTTTACTGTCCCGGAGGGATATATGGAGAAAAACGGCACCAAGATTATGTCGCTTCAAGACCCCAAAAAGAAAATGAGCAAATCCGATGAAAATGAAAATGCATCGGTGGGTATACTTGACCCTAAGGATGTTATATTGAGGAAATTCAAGAGGGCTGTAACCGACTCTGATACTGTTGTTAAATTTGCAGACGGCAAAGACGGTATTAACAACCTTATGACGATTTACTCCTGCTTTACCGGCAAATCTATGGAAGATATAGAGAGGGAATTTGAAGGCAAGGGCTACGGTGACTTTAAGTTGGCGGTTGGAGAAACCGTTGCAGACGGACTTGAGCCTGTTAGAAACAAATTTAACGAGATTATGACAGATAAGGCATATCTTGAGTCCGTAATGAAGGAAGGTGCTGATAAGGCAGGCTATATGGCAAGTAAGACACTTTCCAAGGTCTACAAAAAAGTTGGTTTTGTTCCGAAAATAAGATAAATTAAATGTAATGAAAAAAGAAAGATTGTACAGCGTTTTTTGTTGTACAATCTTTTTGGTGACAATTACAGTAATGATAGGGGCAATATATGGTAAGACGAGATAGCGTAGTGTAAGAATTCTGACTTTGACCTCCATCTGACGAAGGAGGTGTCATTTTGCATCAGCAAAATGACGGAGGGAGAGAAAAATATTAAATTTTCTATACCTTTATCTATTCTGTCTATAGACTTCAAAGCCGAGAACGGTAGACGCCGAGGCGGCGGAAAGTGCGGCAGGGAAATCTTTTCCGTATTCGATACGCACGATACTGTCTGCTTCTTGCAAAATAGAGCTTGATATACCGCGTTTTTCACCGCCGACAATAAGCAAAATCGGTTTTGTAAGGTCTGCATCATACATAGGAATGCTGTTGTCAAGGTCTGAGCAGATTATTTTATATCCTTTTTTCTTGAAAAGAGAGACAAAGCTTTCATCTTGCGTGATATATATATCAAGAGCTTCGGACGCTCCTGCTGATGCACGGCAAACAACACCTGCAACGCCGAGCCAGTTCCTTTTCGGAAGAATAATTCCCGAAACTCCCGATGCATAAAGGCTTCGGAGTGAGTAACCGAAATTATAAGGGTCTTCAATCCCGTCAAGCATAACATAAAAACCGTTGTTTATAAGACAGCTTTCATTTAGCGTTTTATAAGCTCTCTCCGAGCAAACAAATGCCAGACCGCCGTGACTGTTTCCCAAAGTTAATTCATCGATAACGTTTTTTTTAACAAGCTCAAGGCTATATCCCTGTTCAAAGGATTTTGCTTTGAGAAAAGATAATTCTTTTGGCTTTTTTTTTGCATTTTCAATATCGTAATATACTTTCAGGATTTTTCTGTCGCTTTTATTGTCGAGAATAGCCGACAAAACTGCTCTGAAGGAAACAATGCCTTCAAAAATATTGCTGTTTTCAAATTTGTCCCGTTCTTTCATATTTAAAACTCCATATTTTTGAGGATTTTTTCATAAACATATCCCTCGCGTATCCCGCAAGTGCTGACGGTTATGTTTTTAACCCCGGTTTGTTCAAATAATCCTATAAGTGCAGAAAGACCCGATACAACAGTCGTAACGCGGTGGGGAACTTGCTCGGTCAAAAGCACGACTGTGTCTTCGTTGTATATTTTCAGCTTTTCATACATCTGTTTTAATCTTTCAAAGGTCATATTGAAAGAAGAAGCATCGGGATAGAAATGACCGTAAAGCTTATTTATTGCAAGTGCGGTTCCGCCGACAAGAACAGCGTCGGTGGCTTTTATCGGATATAGCTTGGTTTTTTTGAAACATTCGACGGCGTGTTCTTTCATACAGTCAAAGCTGTTTTCGGGGAAATCAAGATAGAGCGAAAGGGAACCGAAGTCCATACTTTCCGAACCGATTTTTTGACCGTTTATACATTGCACTATTTCCGTGCTTCCGCCGCCCATATCAAGCAATATAGTGTTTTCGGGGAAGTTCGGCATAGTGTTTCTTACGCCTGAAAAACTGTAAAATGCTTCATCTTTTCCCGATACAAGATCAATATCTTCTTGGCAGAAATCCAAAACCGCTTTCTTGATATCGTCTATATTCTTTGTTTTTCTGAGCGATGCGGTTGCAAAGCATTTAAATATGTCGGCATTTTTTGCTTTTGCGTTTATCTTAAATTCAGAGATAATATGGCAGAGCAAAAAGATGCCCTCAGCCGAAAGAGTGCCTTCTTTTATATATGAAATAAGTTTAGCGTTATTGACCTCAGAGTATAGCTCGTTTATTTTTTCGTCAACTACACCGTATATTTTCATTTTTACCGTGTTTGAGCCTATATCTACTACCGCAATATTCATCAAGTTGTTTCCCCTATATAGTAATCAATTCCATTATAGCATATTTCTTCTAAAAAATAAATAATAAATTTATAAAAAAGAGCTTTGTTGACAAAAAAGCATATAAAGTGTAAAATGTAAAAGGATGAAGCAATTTAGGAGAATAGAAATATGGCATATCTTGACAAAATAGACAGTCCGGCCGATGTGAAAAAACTGAATATTTCTGAGACTGCAGTTCTTGCGGAGGAAATAAGGGAAAAGCTTATCGATACGCTTTCGGTGAACGGGGGACACGTTGCCTCAAATTTGGGCGTTGTTGAGCTGACACTTGCTTTACATAGAGTTTTTGACCTGCCGAATGACAGTATAATTTTTGACGTTGGGCACCAATGTTACGTTCATAAGCTGCTGACGGGAAGAAAGAATAGGTTTGATACTTTGAGAAAGCACGGCGGCTTGTCGGGATTTACAAACAGATTTGAAAGTGAGTATGATATTTTTGGAGCAGGACACAGCGGAACTTCCGTTTCTGCTGCTCTGGGAATTGCCCGTGGGAACAAGCTGTCCGGCAAGAATGCATATTCGGTTGCAGTTGTGGGGGACGGCTCATTCACGAACGGAATGATATACGAGGCACTGAACAACTGCTCCAATGATACGCCTAACGTTATTATAGTTTTAAATGACAATGAGATGTCTATTTCAAAGAACGTGGGGGCGATGTCAAACTATCTTTCAGAATTCAGCAACTCGAGAAGCTATATTAAATTCAAAAACAAAGTTTATGCTTTTTGTTTGAAGACCAAGGGATTTGGTACTGTTTTTTTGTCTATCGGACGAGGAATAAAAAATATATTTAAAAAAGTCTTTATGACAAAGAACTATTTTGAATGTTTGGGACTGAAGTATTTCGGCCCCGTTGACGGACACGATCAGGAACTGTTAGAGCTTGTGTTAGAACAGGCAAAACGAAAGAAAAAGCCTTGTATAGTTCATGTGGTAACAAAGAAAGGCAAAGGATATAAGCACGCAGAGGAAAAGGCAGATATCTTTCATTCTGTGGGTGAATTTGAAAGGAATAGCGGAAAGACTCCGGAACCGAAACACGATTTTTCTGCGGCATTCGGTGAGATTCTGACCGAACTTGCAGACAAAGATGAAAAGATAGTTGCAGTTACAGCAGCAATGGCTCAGGGAACGGGATTGTCTGAATTTGCCGTAAAGTATAAGGAAAGATTTTTCGATGTTGGAATAGCTGAAGAACATGCTCTTACATTTTGTGCAGGTTTGGCGGCAACGGGCAAGAAACCTGTGTTTGCCGTATATTCAAGCTTTTTACAAAGATGCTACGACCAGCTTATTCATGACGTTGCTATCCAAAAGCTGCCCGTGGTTATCTGTGTGGACAGAGCAGGTCTTGTGCCGGGAGACGGTATTACTCACCAGGGAATATATGACAGTTCATTTATGCTTGGAATACCAAATTTTGAGGTTTACGTTCCCGAAAACTATTCCGATTTGAAAGAGAATTTGATTGAAGCTGTGAATAGTAATAATCCTTGCGTTGTCAGATACCCGAAGGGGACGGAAAAGGTGTATGACTATTCATCGTTTAAAAGGTACAATACTGTTTCCGTAGCCGACGTAGGCAGTGGAGAAAAGAAGGTTGCTGTTATTACTTACGGAAGAATAACGGGTAACGTATATTCTGCGGCAAAACAGCTTGAAGAAGACTGCAAAATACGTATTGTTAAATTACATAAAATTAAACCGTTACCGTTGGAAGACATACTCGCGAAATGTAGCGGATTTGAAAAAATACTCGTTGTTGAAGAGGGGATACGAAGCGGCGGTGTAGGAGAGAAGATAGCCACTTGTTTCGGCGGAAAAGGCAAAAAAATATATGTTCACGCAATAGACCCAACACTAAATTTTTCGGGAAATGCAGACGATCTGTTTGAGAATTTTGAATTAACGGCAGAAAAGCTTTCGGAAAAAATAAAAAATATATAATCATAAAAAAACACCTCTGTACGTAATAATGTATAGGGGTGTTTTTATGCTTTTTCAATCAATGTTAAATTTTATATATCTTTTTTTGAGGGTATCCGGGGGGCAAAATTTTCCGCCTCCACTTGCACCCGAAGAGGAGATGAAGTATTTTAAAAAAGCAAGGGCAGGAGATGCATTAGCACGTGAAAAACTGATTGAGCACAATCTTCGGCTTGTTGCACATATCGTAAAAAAATATTATACATCCAATAAGAACCAAGAGGATCTTATATCGGTTGGAACCATAGGGCTGATAAAAGCGATTGATTCATACGATATAGAGAACGGTACTAAATTTGCAACTTATGCGGGAAAATGTTTGCAGAATGAAATACTTATGTATTTCAGAATGCAGAAGAAGACTGCAAACGAGGTATCAATAAATGAAACGATAGATATAGACAAGGACGGTAATCCGTTGACTTATATAGATATTATTGCAAGTGAAGACACTATTGCAGACGATCTTGATATAAAGGTGAAGAGTGCGAAGGCTTTGAAAATAATAAACAATGAGCTCAGCGAACGCGAAAAGGATATTATCGTAATGAGATATGGGATAGGCAAGGAGCGTGCAATAACACAAAGGGAAATAGCAAACAAGCTCGGAATATCACGCTCCTACGTCAGCAGAATCGAAAAAGGTGCATTGGAAAAAATCAATGAATTGTTGTCACGTCCGGGATTTACTATGTTTTAGTCATATAAGACGAAACAGATACATAATATTTAGCAAAAAAGCAGAATGAGAGAGGTTGGGTTTTATGAATATGGATAATACGGGTTATAACAATATCATACCGTCTTTTAAGGATGAATTTTGCGTATGGAGCGAAGCAGGCAAGTCATCACCGGAATATGAAATAAGCGAGGAGTATATTCTTCCCGATTATTTGCCGGATATAAGAAAAATATTGCTTATAAAAGCAAAAATCGAGGAGAATGATGCGTATATTCAAGAAGGAAGGGCTGAGTATAGCGGAGACGTAGTATTTAACGTTGTTTATCTTGGCGATACTGGCCAGGTCAAATGTGTGACTCAGGCATATCCATATACGAATTACATCAGCCAGGAGAATATATATGATGACAGCGTTATCGATGCTGTAACGCGGGTGGAAAACCGTTCTGTAAGAGCTGTAAGTCCAAGAAAACTACTTTTAAAGGGCAGAGCAGTTACAGAAATATCAATATTCAATAAGCTTTGTGTTTCTCCCAGACTTGTAGGCGGTTCGGGCGTTGAGGACGAATTCACTTTGGAAAGAAAGACCAACAATGTCGAATGTGCAAATTATTTGCAGTTTAGCGAGTCGGATATCAGAGTGAGCGAGGATATAGAATATAAGGGGAAGGCACCTATTTCTGAGGTTGTTTATTACGATGCCGATCTGTTTATGACCGATTGCAAATACAGTGACGGAAAGTTAAATGTCAGCGGTAACGCAAGAGTAAACTGTTTGTTGGGGTGCTCTAATGAAGGGGAAAATGCAGTGTATGAGGCTGTTGAAAAGAATATTCCGATAGAACGCTCTTTTGATGTAAAGTTGCCCAAAAATGACAGTCGGTGTTTTGGCAGATTTGAGCTTGGGGCGATAGAATGCGGAGTTGCAAACGACAGCTACGGTGAAAGTCGTATTATTGAAATAGATTTTGTTTGCAGAGCGAATATCACGTCAATTTCAAACGAGGACACCGTATTTACAGATGATGTGTTTTCGACTGCCTATAAATATGAAAATACATATAAAGAAGTTGATACGGAACGGCTCGTAAAGTGCGGATATTCAAACTTTTCTGCAAGCGGAAGCGGAGAGGTTTCCAATCTCGAAGGTATAGAACTCGACAGGGTAATAATTAATCGTGGCGAGGCTCAAATGACACAAAAAGAGCTGTCAAACGGCAAGGCTGTTTTTGAAGGTGAATGCACAATAAAGGCAGTTATTACTGATAAAAACGGCAATTATATTACAACGGATATACCGTTCCCGATAAGATATGAAATGCCTGTTGAATCTATGGAGAGTAACAGATGTATGACTGAATGTACAGTGCTTGATTCAAGGGTAAATATTGACGGTAACAAGATAAACGCCAATGTTGAAATTGGGCTGAATTATGCGATTTTTGAAAAGGTATCTGCAAATCCGGTTTCGGTTATTTCGATAGATAAGACAGCACCCTTAACAGAGGAAAAAGAGGGCGTTATGAGGCTGTATTATCCTGAAAAAGGAGAGGACCTTTGGAGCGTTGCAAAAAAATACGGCATATCACGTTCAGCTTTGGAAAACGCAAACAACAGACAATTATCCGAAGGACTTCCAAGGGTAATTTTGATACCCATGAAAACAAAATAATTTTTTTAAAGATAATAAATAGAACTGCAAAAATTTGCCGAGTAAATATTAAAAAACAACCACCGTTTAATTGATAAAACGGTGGTTAAACTTTTATCCTCTGTCTGTGAAGATGGGCTCTTCTTTAAGTGTTGTATCCTCTTCCGCGTAAGGTTCGATCATGATGCTGTATATTTTAGGCCATGAGGTATATATTGCGATGAACTGACCGATTGCTATTGTTATTATAAAAGGAAGAAGTGCACCAAGCGGGGGGAATACCATAAGCAGTCCGTAGCTGAAGAATATGAGGAATGCTATGCCAAGAGTGCCGACAAAATTTCTCTTGAAACCGATGAGTGAGAACAAAAGTGAGTTCTTTAAGATTTTGTAAAGGCTGAGCTTAAAGGTGAGCATAATTGTGTAGATGTAGTATCTCATAACAAAATAAATTATAGCGATAGCTACAGCCAAATAGAACATAAGTGATGTTAGATACGAGGAGGCGTTTGCCGCAAAGAAGATGATATCGTAGAATATCAAGAAGAGAAGGGCAATATCGATTATACCGAAGATAAGTGCTTGTTTACGGTTTTTTTTGATGATATACCAATAGTCTTGCATAAAGAAGATTGGATCGCCTTTTACGATGTTTCTGACGATATAGGTTGAGCCGACCATAGAAGGTCCGAAGGTGAAGAGGGTTAGAAAACCGATTCCGTAGAAAATATATGTTGCAACTGTGGGAACGGATATCTCAACTTGAAGACCGAATACGCCGTTTAATGCACTTGTAAGAGGCGAGACTTCACCTGCTATCTTCATTGAGCCGTAAAACGGACCGAATAGCGAAGAGACGGGAGAGTAGGATGTGGTATTTAAATTACCGCTTAGTGCAAACAAAGCAAAAAGTATGGGGAAGTTTGAAAAAACAAGCAACATATTGATTGACATAAGTCTGTTCAAATTTCTCCAGAGAAGCTTAAAAAAGAATTTGAAGTTTCTGGGTTCATTAACATCTTTCGGAACGCCTTTTCCGTCCAGTGAATATCTGAAAAGGCTGAACCTTTTTTTTCTTTTTTCTGACAATTTCTACAATCCTTTCGGGAAAATCAATAAAAAAAGATTTCCGTGTTTTAATAATATGATAACCAAACTTGCTCCGCATAGTGCAAAGAAGTTCAGCAGATAAACAAAAGTATCTTTTCTTTTTAAGAGGTATTTGATTTTTGGGGGATAGATTATGTTTTTTGAGTAAAACATGGATAGTGTGCAGGTATAGCATAAAATACATATTCCCGCAACAGAAAGAATAACAAAAAACAGACAGCCTAATATTTCAAACCGTGCAACTATATTCCCAAGCTTGATTGCTCGCATAAGACAGGCGGAGCATATTCCGGCAGACATACCTTTGTATGCTGATATCAGGCAAAACAGAGTGTTTCTGTTTAAACAGAAAGTTGCGACAAGAACAAATAATAGATATTTCAGCTCTTCTGCAAAAGAAGAAGCGAGAATATGAATATTAAAAGTTTGGGAATTCAAAACGGTTGATACAACATTACCTTCAAGTACTGAATACAGGTATGAATCCGAGGGCAAGATGCAACAAAGAGACGATCCAAGCAGAAAAAGTACTGCAGCACAAGAAATATATATACAAAAATGCTCTGAAATTTTTTGTTTATGCAAGTCAAACCACCACCAATATAAATATATGACGGCGGCGTAGGGAAAATTACATACCCTTAGACAGTTCTTCGGCTCTTTCGGCACACTTGAGCATAGCCTCTTTCACGATTTCTGGCAGATCGCGGTCGTAAAAGACATTCAACGCTTGCTCGGTAGTGCCTTTAGGGGACTTGACCATGGTGATAAGCTCGTCGGGCGTTTTGCCTGTTTTTAGCATAAGCTCGGTAGACCCGATGACCGTTTTGCAAATTATTTCAAGAAGGTCTTTATTGTCGAAGCCCATTTCGGTAGCCGCCTCGTAGATGCTCTTGATAAAGAGAAAAACGTATGCGGGCGAGCTTGAAGTAACAGAAATAATATCATTCATTTTTTCTTCGGGAAGAGTAAAAGATGTTCCTGAGGAGGCGAAGACCGCACAGATGTTTTTGAAGACCTTGTCGTTTACAAATTTATTTTTTGAAAGTGCCGTAACACCCTTGCCGACAAGCAGAGGAGTGTTGGGCATGGTGCGAATAACTGCTGCATTGTAACCGAGCTTTTCGCATATAAAATCGGTCGTAATACCTGCGGCAATAGAAATAAATGTTTTATTTTCAAGAGAAACGCCCGACTCTTTTATCTCGGTAAGAAGCTCGGTGAAGTTCTGAGGCTTGACGGAAAGGAAGATATAATCAGCCGTTTCGACCGCCTCGGGAGTGCTGTTTGCAAGAATAAACGGTTCATTTTTGTATTGATCGTATTTTGTTGTATCTTTATCAAAAAGCACAATATTTTCGGCAGAATAATTACCCTGCATACTTCTTATTATGGCACCTGCCATATTGCCTGTGCCTAAAAAAGCAAACTTTCCTTTAAGCATATAATCAACTCCATTGAACATATTTCTATGTATTATAACATAAAACTTTATAAATATCAATGTCATAAAAGTAAATTATTGTAAATATCTTGAAATGTGTTGATAATGGTATTATAATGTTTATACAGACCTCACGGAGGATAAGTGATGCAAAAAGACAGTGTTTTGAAGATGTTTAAAAAAATACCTACCATAGAAACAGACAGACTTATATTGAGAAAACTGAAGGTAGCGGATTATGCGGATATGTATGAATACTCACGGCTTGACAGAGTTACGGAATTTTTGCTGTGGAACTCACATCCCGATGCAAGATATACGAGGGATTATCTTAGTTATATTCAAAGTCAGTACAGGGTAGGCGAGTTTTACGATTGGGCTGTTATACATAAGGAAACGAACAAGATGATCGGCACCTGCGGTTTTGCCAAGCTTGATTTTGAGAACAATTCCGCCGAAATCGGATATGTGCTGAATCCTGATTTTTGGAGATGCGGGTATGCTACGGAAGCCGTAAAAAAGATTATTGATTTTGGCTTTCATGTTCTCAATTTGCACAGGATTGAGGCGAGGTATATTGTCGGTAACGAGGTAAGCCGCAGTGTTATGGAAAAATGCGGAATGGTTTTTGAGGGCATACACCGTTCCTCACTGTTTGTTAAAGATAAATATGTCAGCGTTGGCTTCTGTGCAATAACAGGGGCTGAATATATATCAAAATATTTATAAAACATACACTTTTCAGGAACTTTTTTGTTTTAGAAACAGCTTGTTTTGTGTTGACTTTTCCAATATATGATGATATAATTTCTTTGACTAAATACGTTATTGGTGTGATATTGTAACTGCTAATATTCTTAGCAGATTTTAATAAAATAATATAATTACAAGGAGTTTTTTTACTATGGAAAAAACAAAGTTAGGCATTTCGGTTGGTTTTATGGCGGCTCTTATGTGCCTTGCAGGTTGGTTCGGCGGCTACGTTGTTGCGATTATTGTGGCAGGGTATATTTTGATTGCCGAAGAGGACAAATTTCTTAAACAGACTGCGGTTAAGGTTGTCGTTTTGATGTTTGCATTTTCGCTTGCATCTGTTGCAATAAACTTTATTCCCGACCTTTTCTATGTTTTGGAAAGCTTTTTACGTATATTCAATACATATTTCCATGTTGAGTTTATTGACAGAATATTCAACTTCTTAGGCAATGCTCTTTCGATAATAAAGATTTTGGCATTTGCCGCATTGGCATTCTTGGCAACTAAGAAAAAGTCTATCAATGTCCCTTTTGTTGACAGTATGTTTGAATAATAAATTTGTTAAATACAAAAAAGCACCGAAGGATTTTTAATATCCGTTTAATTGTTCAACTATAGGGTTGAATATTTACAAAAATCAAAAATCTCTCTATCTACCTTATGATAAATAGAGAGATTTTATTATTTTCTCTTCTGCTCTGCACGAACAGCAAACAATATTTGTGCGTTTGTCAGTTTGTTTTCTTTTTCCGCCTCTTTGCGTTGTTTCTTTGCACATTCGCCACATATTTGACCGCAACCGATCTCATAATTTTCACGCCTATCTATCTGCATCGAGATTGGTACACATGTTAATTTGCCGCACATAACGCAACGTTCATATTCTTCTTTTTTAGGGGTGCTATTCACGCTTTCAACCTCCTTTTTAAACCTCCGACAATGTATATTATCGCGAAAAGTGGGGATGTTTTAGTTCTTCATTTATTTGTTCGACTCCGTGGAGGTGGTGGGAACTGTGGTTTCGCTTGCAGTCCGTGTTTCTTCTGTTGCCGTAGGTTCTGTAGATTTAGTCGATTCAGTTTCCTGCTGCTCCGAAGAAGTTGTAGTTTCGGGTGTTGTTACGGATTCGGTTAAATCCGTAGTTTCGCTCGGGGCAGAAGGTTGGGGAGTGGTTGACTCCGCAGGCTTTGATGTATTGGTTTCAGGAACAGTAGTTTCGGTAGTAGATATTTCCTCCGGTTCTGTGGTGTTAGCAGGCGGAGTCGTCTGGGGAACGGGAGGTGTAGCAGAGTCCGTATTGTCGGAAGGCGTGTTTCTTTCCGTTTCCGGCGTAACTTCAATTTCTGTGGTTTCACTATTGCTTGAGGGCTTTTTGTTTTCATTGATGTTAGTGTCTGTTGTACTTTTAACGGTTAATTCTACCGTCTCTTTGTTCTGAATATACTGGTCACTAACGTTTTTTATACTCTTAAAATCCGGATAATAGGACGATGTGCCCCAATGGGAGTAGAATGTTACCTCAGTGTCGGCACTGGACTTGAGCTGAAAAACAATAGTTTGGGTGGTACCGTTGTCATTTCTGCCGATTTGTTGAGTATGGTATTTGCTATCACAATTTTTTGCAGATATGACTACGAAGCCTGTTTGTGAAGTGCTTTGTTCGGTGTGTTGTAATGTTATATTATAGGTCTCCCCGCCCGTTAGTTCAGCGATATGGGATAGATGACTTGTCCTGACTTCAATCGGAGCACCGTTGGATTTTGTTATTTGAACATTGATTTCAAAATTTGCCGCTTTGATAATGTTGGAGCCGGAGGTGATATTGTGAGAGAAATAGGCGAAAGCGGTAGTTCCCATTGCAATCAAGCAAAAAAGAATGACTGCGATAGTTGTCGCGAAACGCAAAAGAATAGCTTTTTCACTTATTTTATGGTGTGCAGAGATATGAAAATATTCTTTCAAAAACTTTTCCACACAATGTTCCTCCTTTCATATATTAAGGTGCTAAAAAGCATTAAGGGTTATTTCTTATTTGTTCGGCCGAAACAATTATACCAAGCTCAACAGTAGGAGGTGTGTTTCCTCTGTAGTTAGCGACATTTCCGACTTCCTCGGGCATACGAATAATAAGGGATAGGTAGGCCGATTCGCCTGCGTTCAGAATATCATTTTCAGATTTGAAGTAGTTGTTAAGTTTTTCGTTTGCGATTTGCTTTGCGGCTTCGCGGTCGGGATAATTGTTTTGCATATCGTCTTTGTCTTTGTATGTAACGAGCCCGAATTCCAAATAATCCTGTAGGTTGAATCGCTGACCGAATACGTTGGAAGCGAGGGTAAAGCCGTTAACGTTTACGGCGGTATTATATCTGAACTCAACCGTACCCTTGTTGTCTATTCTGAGATTAACTATCTGAATGTATCCGGGCTCGTATAGAGCGTTTTTGTCAAAGATGTCCGTTTGACCGTCAACCTCTTTCCAGGAGCCGTCGGGGGTCTGATAAAAGACGTCGAGGTCAAAGTCTGCAAAATGGAAGATGTTATTTATTTCGGGAGAGGAATCGGTAAACCAAGCCAATGAAGCACCTGTACCGAGTATACCCCAAACTATAATAGTGCCGAGACTGAGAATCAAGGCTATTTTTTTATATGGTGCTTTTTTGAGATTGAGTTTCACGCCTTAATCCTCCTTTGTTCAGCGATTTTTAGCGTTGTCTTTTTTCTTTCTTATCTTTTTTACGCCATACCAATAGAATAATTATCATAAATAGCGAGATGAACATAAGTCCGACCCAGACGAAATTGGTAAGGTCATAGCCGGTCTGAGGCGGCTTGGGGTCTGTATCTTCTATGGGGAACTCTTCGACTTTGAATTCCCAGTCGAGATAACCGATTTTATTTTGAAACGTATTGTCAAGCGTAGTGGGAACGTCTAAAGTAACGTCAAGGTTGACTTTTCCACCCGAATAGAGCGTACCGAGGCATACCCAATCGGTAAGCTGAGCTGTTTTGTCGGCGGTGTCATTGAACATATAAGGCATTTGGTTGTCAGCACTTTTTTTGACCTTAAGCTCAAGCTGAGAGAGAAATTCGACTGAATCCTCGTGAGCACCGAGAGAGCGTATATAGATTTTAACCTTAACCTTGTTAGATGCATTGTTGTTTACGGTGATTTTCTGTGTCAGTGAATCACCGGGCATAATACCCTTGAAATTTGGAAAAAGGTCGGTAAGTGAGTGGCTACTGCCGGGTTCAAATACGAAGCTGCCTGCATTTCCGCTGTAAGTTACCTTGCCGTCTGCGGCATAAGAGGGAAGTGCAGACGAAAGCAGGACTGCCAAAAGAATAAATAAAGTAAGTAATTTTTTCATTTCAGCAAGACCTCCTTATTCTTTAGGCCAACCGGAAGCGGTGTAGGTTTTGCTATCTTTTAATGGATTGTTTTCGCTTTGAACCGCTTGGGCATTAACCGTTAAAGTAAGAGTTTTGCCGATATATGAGTTGTCAACCTTTGAACCGACGATTTCAACGTGAGAGAATACATTGGGGGTTGTTTGACCGGGCTGTACTATACCCTTGTAGTAGTACCACCCGTCGTATAGCTCCCAATTTTCAATATTGATATTTAGCTTAAAGCAGTCCTCAGAGGAAAGCTCTTGTGAATCTATACCGTAAACCATTTTTACACGGAGATAGAAGGGGTGTTCGCAAATATTTTCGATGCTGACCTTTTTCGATACGATATCACCGGGAACGATGTAAACGCCCTCTTTGGGAAATTCTGTGCCTTGGTCGGTCATTTCGTGAATCATAAGTTTAATGTTACCGGAGGTTACTACGTTGGTAGCTTTTCCTACGGTTGAATAGTATGCAAGGGTAGACGTGCTTATAAAAGCCATCAGCGATGCGACAAGAGCAACAACGAATATTCTTAATTTTATTTTGCCCAACATATGTCCTCCTTATACAATATTTGCCTTTCAGCAATCAAAAGATACAAGAAATAATTCTTATATCCTTTGATTGCCGCCCACTCCCCATAAGGAGGAGTGGGTGGACTTATAAAACTTGATTAATAAACGTCTACGCCGTCTACAACAACATTGAGCTTATCCTGACCCATAGAGTTCTTGTTTGCCCACAGGGTAGAACCGGTATTGATACCCTTGTCATTGATCTCGTAACCGTTAACTGTGGTGTCGTTAACGATGAGCTCATAAGACTTGCCATAATCGTTACCGATTTCGATAGCAGCTTTAAGGTCGGTAAGACCACCGTTATCGTTGAAGGTACATCCGTTTACGGTGAGCTTGGTGTTAGCCGTACCGTAAAGGAGCACTGCCTTACCGTCGGAGTTGAAGGTGCAGTTATTGAAAGTAGCAGTAGGTGCGCCCCAAGTCCAGATGTTGTAAACATCACCGGAAACATTGAAAGTGCAGTTGTTGAACAGACTGTTTCCATAAAGCGTATAGGTACCATTGATGGTGCAATTATTGTATGTGCCATTACAACGAGCATAGCCGATGTAGGTGGAACTGTTGGTTGTAATGGTAACATTCTCGAACACAACTGTGGAACCATCAAGACCAAAGTCGCAGTTTTCACCGCCGTTGCCAACCTTGGTTACAGCTACGCTAGTGTCACCAGTGCCTACGATAGTCAGTGTCTTTCCCTTTGCCGCAGCGGGAATGATGTAATCACCAGATCCGAGATACACTATGTCTGCACCATTCTGAATGGCAGTGCTGAAGGTTGCATTGTCAGTTGCCAATTCAGCAGTCTCAGGAATTACAATCCAAGAAGATCCGTTTGATGCTGCCTTATAGCCTTCTGCAACCTTGATGTAAGGCGCATCATCACCCTTGAGAGTGCTGGGATCCCAGTTAAAGGTACCGCCGTAGTAGTTGATTCGACCAACACCGTGGTTCATAACGTTTGCATTGTCCTGATCATCGGAGGGGTTACCGCTGATGAAGGTACCGCCATAGATGTTGATGGTTGCATAATCATCGGTAGGATCCCATGCAGTATTACCGCTTGCGTAAAGAACACTGGAATCTCCGGAACCGGTTTCAAAAACGCCGTCGTTGATGGTAACAGTGGAAGCACCCTTTGCCCAAAGGAGATAGTCGTCATGGCCTTCCTGCTTGATGTTACCGCTTCCGGTAATAGTCAGATCTGCATCCTTAACAAAAAGGGCAACTGTGCAGCCGGCATCATTATCAGCCATAATAATGTCGTGTCCGTTCAAATCTAAAACTGTATCCTTGTTGATATACATACCTACAGGGATTGAAGCAATAGACGCATCGTTGGTCAGTAAGTTGGCAGGAATGACAACATCATTCTCGAGTTTTACCTTTCCACCTGTAGCCAACGCTGCAAGCAAGGATTCTGCGCTGTTCGCAATAATGGGAAGATTTGCATCCTTGTCATAATCATCACCGAAGCTGTCTTTTTCCCAGGTGTACTGAGTTGCAACGACGCTGATACCAAGATCGATAGAAGGAACATCTTCACCGTTATGGTTTGCTTCGTTACCAACATCATCGGGCATCCACAGAACAAGAGTTGCATAAGTAGTCTCGGTGGGGTCAAGCCACTGCCAAGAATCCAAACTCAAGGGGTTCTCATTGTTAGGGGTATTTACCTTACCATTCGCCGCATTGTACAGAGTATCGTAGTAGGGATTGGGTGCTCCTGCAGGATTTGTTGCATCGTTTCTTTCAGTGAAGAGATAGTATGTATAATCCCATTGGAAGCTATTGCATGCGTATGCATTGATGTAATTTGAAAGTTGAATATCGGCGCCGTCCTTGGTCTTGCCAATTACTTCCTTCAGAATATCAACCTGAAGCTGATACTGCAGAGCAAGAGTTCCTTCGTTTTCGAACTTGAGGAAGACTGCCTCGGTATATCCGGGTTCCCAAAGAGCATCTTTATTAAACAGAGATTTATCAGCAGTAACGGGTTTCCAATTTTCATCGGGAATATCACCGTTTACTACATCTGAGGGATATGCATAATACACACCAATATCCAAATTTCCGGCAATGATTTTGTTGTTACCGGAAGTGACGCTATCGGTAAACCAAGCGTATGTACTACCAATTAGCATAGATACGCACATAAGCAAGGACAAGGCACTCAACAGCAAAGCACGCTTGGTTAATTTTTTCTTTGTCATTTTGTAATGACCTCCTATTGAATTATGTCGGCGGAAATGTTTTCTGCAATACGTTTCACGCCGACAAACGATTACAGAATTAGGTTGATTTAATAAGCCATACCTACGGTATTAAATGCTTCAAAGGCTGTTGCACCCACATTGTCGGTTTGAACAGCCTGAGCTTTCACGTCAATAGTAAAGCCCCAAACGCCGTCATCATCAAAATGAGAAGCATGCTCCTGTGTCATTGCTTCGGGAATTTCAACGCCGGTGAATACACTAAAGGAATCGCCGGACTTCAAAATATCCTTGAGGTAGAGAACATACTGAATGTTTTCACCGGAATTATCCATTGTGGAGTTCACAAGATCCCAGTTGGCAGAATCAAAACCAACAAAATGCTGACGAACATCGTATGTATCGAAATCAGCACCGGTAGACTCAACAATACTCTTCCAAACAGCCTTATCGCTAATTGTGATAATCACTCTGATGTACTGATCATAATGACCGGTATTCTTTACAATCGCATCCTTGTCAAGCTTATCACCGGGAAGAATATCATTATAAGTGATTCCTTTTTGATATTCTTCAGGAGTACCATTATCGTCGGAATCGTATTTCTCGTAGACATCTACGGAGAAAATGTCATCAGGAGTGTTATCGGTAGAATCAGCAACATAGAAATTGTTGGTAACGCTGTCCTGTGCACTGAACCAAGCCAAAGAACCCATGGAAAGAATGGCAGCGAGACATATTGCAAGAGCTATCACAAAAACCTTTTTCTTAGTCATTTTCATACTAAATTTCCTCCTTTCTTAAAAAATATATATTTCAAACTCGTGCATATTGGAATTCCAAAAAACATGCACGAATAGGAAATCAAGATTGTTTTTTGTTGTTTTTAATTTTTTTCAGACATTTCAGAACGGAGCTTTTCGAGCTCGGACTTCAATCGTTCATTTTCCTCATTTGCTGTATTGATATCTGTTTGAGCCGCCATAACCGCTGAATCGAGTTCTTCTTTTTTCTTCTTGCCGACCATATCGGGAACAAAAACGAGAAATATCAAGAGAATACCTGCACCGATTGTTATGTATGAACCGGGAGGATTCTGTACGAAGTCAGAAACGTAACCAAGTTTGGGGATAGAGAACTGCGGAACACCGATCACATTATTAAAGTGAACAGGCTCACTGTCTTCAATTTCGTTAGCAAGTCCTTTGGTATAAAAATGTTGGTTTTCAGCATCAACGCGGACTACTTGATGGGTTGCGACCACTAAATCCTCATTTAAAATAAAGGTGATATCGTCGCCAACCTCAATTGTGTTTACGTCAACA
>JAZOUV010000023.1:0-85059 GCA_045658315.1 Eubacteriales bacterium | reverse complement strand
ATACCGATGCGTAAAACCAACTAATAATAAACAAAGTGCAAACATTATAAGCACTTTCCGGAGTGAAGGACTTATAATGTTTGCACCAACTGTTTATTTGCACTGCATTTTATCTTTTTACAGAGTGTTATATCTTATCTTTCTTCTCTGTAATAGTTTATACCGCAGCAGGTCGGCTGGTCGCCTCTGCCCTTGTCTCTTATGGAAGATGCCACAAGCACGATAAACGTGATTACAAAGGGAAGCATTTGATAAAATTCATTGGGTATAACGTCCACCCAGCCAAGCACACTCGGAAACGCTTCTTTAAGATTACCCTTCCACGACTGCAATACGGTCAATGCACCGAAAAGGAATGAACCGAAAATAGCTTTTGCAGGATTCCATTTTGCGAAAATAACCAGTGCAACCGAAATCCAGCCCATACCGTTTATCCAACTCTCGTTCCACGCACCGCCGTTTATTACAACGCCGAGGTAAAGACCGCCGAGTCCCGATATACCCGCACCACACACGGTATGAATATAACGGTAAAGCGAAACGTTTACACCGCAAGCATCTGCCGCACCATAGTTTTCCCCCGTTGCACGAAGCTTCAAGCCCGTCTTTGTCTTTGTAATATATACCCAAAGCAATATCGCAACTGCAATCGACAAATAAACCAATATGTTATACGAAAACAAAAGAGTGCCGATATAGGGAATATCACGAAGCACGGGGATTCCCACATCCGTCTTCATAAACACCATTTGAGATGCCTCGTCTATTACGGGATATTTACCGCCGCTGGTCAGCGACCTTCCCACAAACTCGTAGATACCTACACCGAATATTGTGAGTGTCAGTCCCGTTACGTTTTGGTTTGCCTGAAACGTAATCGTAAGAAACGAATAAACAAGTCCCCCCAACGCCGCACAAATAAATGCCGCTAAAATAGCAACTATCATACTGTTTGTCTTACAGCCGAAATAGTATCCGCCGATTGCCCCCATCGCCATAAGGCCTTCCACACCGAGGTTTAAGCTTCCCGACTTCTCGGAAACTATTTCTCCTGCAGTACCGAACAAAAGGGGTACGCCCATTCTGATGGAGTAAAAAAGGAATTTAACTATCGTATTCATTTTTTACCTCCCTCAGTTTTTGTTTTAAAGTTAAAAACAAACTTATAGTTTATAAAGAAGTCTGCCGCAAGAACCGTAAACAGTATTATACCTTGCAGAATTGACGACACGGCAGGGGATATATTAAACGCACTTTCTGCAACACTTGACCCCTTTGAGAGAATACACATAAGTACTGATGTTACAAGAATACCTATGGGATTAAGCTTTGCAAGCCAAGCAACGATTACACCCGTCCAGCCAACACTACTCGTTATACCTGTACTCAGTCTGTATGAGGTTGCAATGCCGGACACCTGAAACATACCTGCAACACCTATTACAGCCGCACTCAAAAACATAGTTCTTATAATTATCTTCGGCACGTTCATACCTGCATATTTTGCAGTATTAATACTGTCGCCTACTATTGATATCTCATATCCCTGCTTTGTCTTCTTAAAGTAAATAAAACAAACAACAACAAGAACCAACGCAATTATCAAAGAAACATCAAATCTTATTCCGTTGGCAAGTGTTATCTGAGGCAGGTGTGCATTTTCTTCAAGTGCCGCAAAATCTCTGTTATTCGGCACACCGTTATTCAACTGACCGAAATAATACGTCTTTTTCAAGAAAATGAAGAAATAAAGTACAATATAGTTAAGCATAAGGGTAAGAAGTGTCTCGTTTGTGCCGAATTTAACCTTGAGCACTGCCGGAATAAGACCTATCAAACCGCCGCCTATAGCACCTGCCAAGAACATACAAAGCAATACAATTATACTTGATGTATCGCTCTCTCTGAAAAGGTGTGCAACCGCTGTTGCGGCAATGGCTCCTGCAATAAACTGCCCCTCTCCGCCGACGTTCCAGAACTTCATCTTAAAAGCAAAAGCTATACCAAGCGACGTAATTGTCAACGGTATTATCTGCCTTATAAGGCCGTTAAGGTTTATCGAATTTTTAAAACAACCTACAAGAATATTGGAATAATAGCTTAACGGGTTTGCTCCGTTCATTATAACAAGCAGTCCGCCTATCACAAGAGCAATCATTACCGCAGCAAAATATATCGACGATGTCTTCCACAGAGGAAGCACATCCCTCTTTATAAGATGTATAAACGGTTCCTTGTGTTTTTTTGGCTTCTTGCCCGATGTGTTATCTTTAAATTCGTACTCGACCTCGCCCGCTTCAGCGATATCTGTCTTTTGGTCACTCGACTGTTCCGTCTCGACTGCATTCGTCATAAGCAAACCAAGCTGTTCTTTTGTCGCTTCCTTTGCATCAACGATTCCTGTAACCTTGCCGTGACAAAGCACCATGATCCTGTCGCAAAGTTCAAGCATAACGTCAAGGTCTTCACCTACAAAAAGAACGCCCGTGCCTTTTTTCTTTTGCTCATTCAGAATATCATATATGATATATGAAGAGTTGATGTCAAGACCTCTTACGGGATATGCAGTAATAATAACCGTAGGAGAAGATTCGATTTCTCTTCCGACAAGTACTTTTTGTACGTTACCTCCGGAAAGCTTTCTTACAGCAGTTTCGGTTCCGGGTGTATTAATTTCCAGCTCGTTTATAACCCTCTTCGCCGTTTCTCTCGTTTTTTTACGGTCAACAAAAGGGCCTTTCGTTTTGCTGTAGTTTTTCAGCATCATATTGTCTGTTATACTAAGTGATGCCGCAAGTCCCATACCAAGTCTATCCTCGGGTACGAAACTCATACTTATACCAAGATTAATTATTTCACGGGTGGATTTACCCTGTATTTCAATGTCTTTATATATAATTTTTCCGTCATCAAGCTTTTGAAGACCCGCAATAACCTCGCAAAGCTCCCTCTGTCCGCATCCCGAAACACCGGCAACGCCAAGTATTTCTCCGCTGTGCAGTTCAAAAGAAACATCTTCAATCGCCTTAAGCCCTGACTCTCCCGGGACGGTAACTTTGTCTAATTTCAGCAGCACCTCGTCTCTCGTACATTGTGGTCTGTCAATAGCAAGTTCAACTGCACGTCCCACCATCATATCAGTAAGCTCTCTTGCACTTGTCTCGGCAGTATTTACCGTACCGATACTTTCACCTTTACGCAATATCGTTACTCGGTCGCTTATCTCTAATACTTCGTTCAGCTTATGGGTAATTATAATTATAGCACAGCCGCTTTTTTTCATTTTACGCAATATGGAGAAAAGCTTATCCTTTTCCTGAAGCGTAAGCACAGCCGTCGGTTCATCAAGTATAAGCACGTTTGCTCCGTAATAAAGAACCTTTAATATTTCAACGGTTTGCTTCTCGCTAACTCCCATATCACATACGTATTTTTCGGGATCAATATCAAATCCGAATTTGCGGCTCATATCCCCAATCTTTTTAAATCTGCTTTTTCTTAATAAGTACTTATCCGTGCCCTCTTCATTGTCAGAACCGATAAGTATATTATCTGCGGCAGAAAACTTCTCAACAAGCTTGAAATGCTGATGCACCATACCTATTCCAAGTCTTTTTGAGTCCTCGGGTGATTGAATCACAACCTTTTCTCCGTTTATATAGATTTCACCATCATCGGGCTTGTAGATACCCGACAACATATTCATCAAGGTTGTTTTGCCCGAACCGTTCTCTCCTAAAAGTGCTAATATTTCGCCCTTGTTTACCGAAAGGTTTATCCCCTTGTTTGCGTGTACCGAGCCGAAGGTCTTACTTATATTCTTTAGTTCAATAGCAGCATTGCCGCGTGTTACCTCTGCCATAACGTCTCCTGCTTTTTTGTTTTTTATTATAAATATGCTTCTCCTCCCATATAGGAAGAGAAGCATATTCAAACCGATGTTAAAAAATTACTTAAGCGATACGCCTTCTACAAAGTAGTTCATTGTTCCTGTAATAACGGAATCTTCAACAGATGCACCGCCGGCATTAACAATCACATTACCTGCATTGTCCTTGAGATCGGCATCAGTCTTAACGATAGCACCATCCTTGAAGGAAAGCTTAACGCCTGAGAATACATCCCAAGTACCTTCTTTAAAGAGGTCTTTAACGAGCTTAATGTATTCAGCTGTGTTTTCTGCACAGTTTTCGGAAAGAGCAGATACGTCTACAAGACCGTCAGCCAAGCTGCCGTAGTAGTTACCGAAGTCTTTCCATGTGCCGTCCATAGCTGCCTTTGTTGCTGCTGTGTAGTAGACACCCCAGTTCCAGATAGGTGCAGTAAGGTGAGCCTTGGGAGCTTCTTTTGTCATATCAGAGTTATATCCGCAACCGAATACGCCCTTTGTCTGAGCTGCGATCTGAGGGTTAGCTGTATCGCAGTGCTGTGCAATAACGTCGCAACCGAGCTCAATAAGAGCTTCTGCGTAAGCTGTCTCGTTTGCAGGGTCAAACCAGCTGTTAAGAGACTTTACATATACTTCTGCTTCGGGGTTAACGGATTGTACGCCGAGAGCAAATGCGTTAATACCACTGCATGTTTCAGCAAGCTCTGTGCCGTAAGCTGCTACATAACCGATCTTGTTGGACTTTGTCTTAAGACCTGCAGCGATACCGGAAAGGTAACGAGCCTGATAAATTCTACCGAAATAGTTATTGAAGTTTGTCTCGTTACTCTTGTAGCCTGTGCCGTGTGAAAAGATTACATTAGGATGTTCTTTTGCAAGAGCTTCCGTAGTATCCATGTAGCCGTAGCTTGTTGTAAAGATAATCTTACAGCCTTCGGATATACAAGCTTCTATAGATTCTCTGATTGCAGATTCATCATCATCGGCAATGTTGAGCTTACGAATGATCTGATCGTCAGCAAGATTGAGAGCCTTCTGCATTTCAACAATACCTAAATCATGTGTATAGGAATAACCCGAACCGTCAGCAGGGTCACCGATGTGGATTACACCCACCTTGAATTTGCCATCGTCGCCGTTCTTCTCTGATTCATTTCCGCATGATGCGAAGCAAACCAAAGAAACAGCAATGAGAAGCACTGCCAAAAGAATTGAAAGAAACTTTTTCATTTTGAATTTTCTCCTTTTTTTCTTTTTTTTAATTATAATAAAGTATGAATATCATACCCATTATCTAAATGTTATAGTATTTCCATCGATACTCTCGATAATAGCCAACGATTCTACTCGAATCCCTTTGCTACGGAGTTGAGCACCCCCGGATTGAAATCCCTTTTCGATCACTATTCCAACGCCTGCAACCTCAGCTCCCGCCGACTTAACCATTCCTACAAGTCCCCGTGCTGCGTTGCCCTCCGCAAGAAAGTCATCTATTATCAACACCTTATCTTCTTTTCCCAAATATTCCTTGGATATAACTATGTCATACTCCTTGCCCTTGGTAAAAGATACTACCTTTTCAGTGTAGACATCATCACCTATGTTTTTGTGACCGCTTTTCTTTGCAAAAACAACATCACAGCCCATTTCCATTGCCGCCGCACAGGCAAATGCAATTCCCGATGCTTCTATAGTAACTATTTTGTTCACACCGTCACCCGCAAAAAGTCTGCTAAACTCTTTGCCTATCTCGCTCAGCAGTTTTACGTCGATTTTGTGATTAATAAAGCCGTCAACCTTTACAATGTTTCCGGGATATATCTTCCCTTCTGCTCTAATCCTGTCTTCAAGAAGTTTCAAAATGTTCTCTCCTATATATTTAGAAACAAATTATAGTATAATTGTACACCATTATGTAATTTTTTTCAATAGTTTTTTTCAAAATTCTCCACTCTTCGCAAGTTTTTTCACACCACGGCAACACATCTGTTGTTTTTTAATTTCTTAATTATTTTCTCCTTTTTTTTAATTAAATTAGATTTTCGCACCCTATTCTTTGCACAAACTTCACAAAATTAATTTTCTGCAGCAAAATATTTAGTAACTTTTACATGTTGACACATTTACTGTCTAGACAGTATAATAATATCAAAATCAAAATTTGTTGATAAGTGTTATAAGAAATCGGGAGGACACTATGAATACTTACGTTCAAAAAACAATTGATCAGATAAAAGCACGTAACAAATACGAGCCTGAGTTTATCCAAACAGTCGAGGAGGTTTTCGGAAGCCTTTCCGTTGTTTTAGACAAACACCCCGAATATGAAAAATACGGCATTCTTGAAAGAATGGCAGAACCAGACAGACAGATTGCTTTCAGAGTTACATGGACCGATGATAACGGCAACATCAATGTCAATCGCGGCTACAGAGTTCAGTTTAATTCTGCTATCGGTCCATACAAAGGCGGTCTCCGCTTCCACCCCTCCGTATATATGGGAATGATGAAGTTTTTGGGATTTGAACAAACCTTCAAAAACAGCCTTACAGGCCTGCCTATCGGAGGTGCCAAAGGAGGTTCCGACTTTGACCCCAGAGGCAAGAGCGATGCCGAGATCATGAGATTCTGCCAAAGCTTTATGACAGAGCTTTACAGACATATCGGTCCCGACACTGACGTACCTGCCGGCGACATCGGCGTCGGTGCAAGAGAAGTCGGTTATCTCTTCGGCCAATACAGAAGAATAAAAGGTAATTTTGAAAACGGAGTTATAACAGGTAAATCTTTGAGCTACGGCGGTTCTCTTATCAGACCCGAAGCTACCGGATACGGTGCCGTTTACTTCACTGTAGAAATTCTCCGTCATTTCAACGAAGTCATCAATAATAAAACCATTGCAATTTCGGGCTTCGGTAATGTTGCCTGGGGAGTATGCAAAAAAGCCGAACAGCTTGGTGCTAAGGTTGTTACCATTTCCGGCCCCGACGGTTATGTATACGATGAAGAAGGTATTGTGGGCGAAAAGATTGACTATTTGCTTGAAATGCGTTCCTCGGGCAGAGATAAAGCTGAAGACTATGTAAAAAAATACCCCAATGCAAAATTCTTCAAAGGTCAAAAGCCTTGGGGAACCAAGGCTGATATAATCATGCCTTGTGCAACACAAAACGAAGTCGATATGGAAGAAGCAAAGAAAATTGTTGAAAGCGGTGCTAAGTACTATATTGAAGTTTCAAATATGTCTACAACCAATGATGCACTGAAATATCTTAAAGAAAATATATCGGCAGTCGGTCCTTCAAAGGCTGCAAATGCAGGTGGCGTTGCAGTTTCTGCTCTTGAAATGTGTCAAAACAGTATGCGTTACAGTTGGACAGAAGAAGAGGTAAACGAAAAACTCCGCAACATAATGAAAAACATTCACGACGAATGCGAATCAAAAGCAGCTGAATACAAGCTCGGATACGATCTTGTCTCAGGAGCAAACATTGCCGCTTTCTTCAAGGTTGCCGAAGCTATGTTGGCTCAAGGTATAATGTAAAATTTAATCTTTGTAGTTTTTTTTAAAAAAACATAAGGGGCTGTAAATAGCTACTTCTCATAAAGATGATTAAAACCTCGATGAAATTCATCGAGGTTTTTCTTATGCTTATCAGTTAGAACCAGCATCGCATTTGTAAGTGCAAAAGCTTTTTTGGTGATACACAAAACCTTTTACAACAAAAAAGAAAAAACAAGTTGTATTCTGTGCTAACGCACAGGGTGCTATTTTCACTCTGTGAAAGTATTATTACTCCCTTTGGTCGTAGTGTTATTTTATTCGCCCAAAAAACTGTCCGTAGGACAATACCACCATGCGTAAGCATAATATAACTGCGAAGCAATACAACTCGCCTTTGGCGAATAAAACTGCGAGACTTCCTTATGAGATGTCTCGCAAAAGCTCCTTTTTTTATCTTATTTTTTTCTGTATACCGTTCTGTAAGCAAACATTATTATCGATAAAGCAACCACAACACCTATTACCGATATCGCTATTACAGTATTCTTTCTCGAACCTAAGTAATACTCTCTCTCTCTACTATTTTCGGGCAGTTCGTCCGTCCCGACAGCTTCCGTTTCGTCAGGTTGCGGCATGTTTGTTTCGGGAGCTGTATTAGCTGCCGTTGACTGTGATGTCGTTTCAGCATCGTTCCCCCCCAATGTATTCTTATTTATCAAAACCCCTTCACCCTTAATTTTACTTATCAGCTTATCTACGTTGCCACCGTATTCGTTTATGTTTACCGAAGTCTTCTTTACATCTGCGGCATCGGTCTCAATTTCCTTGCCGTCTTCTGTCGTTTCAGGGGGGGCTTCTATATAATCGGCTATATTTACAGCAGTCACATTTTGCATATTACCGCCATTTATGTCAAGAGTATTGTATTTTCCCTGTGCACTTATTTCTTTTCTGAAATATCCCCCGTTCAAAGTCATTTTAAAGTCGCCCGAAACTTCGGTTATACTTCCTACCAAACCCAAAAAGTTTCCGCCGTTTATCACTAAAACGGCATTCCCCTCCTGCTTTGCTCCAATACTTTTGTAACCGCTTGCAGAAACAACTCCTTCAAATGTTCCGCCGTCTATAGTAAGAACCGTGTCTCCCTTGCTGTTTCCGCACCTGCTTCCCGCACACACATTGTTATAAGCTCCGCTTTTCACCGTCACATTGCCGCCCGAAAACACGGGTGTTTCGTCAAATGATATTCCCACTATAGACAAATAAGGTGCGTCTCCCTGCTTGGTGCACACTATTCCCTCACCAAAAACAGTCTCGTAACCGCCGCATATTACTGCTCTCGGCGTCTGTCCGCCGTTTGTTACAACATTTAAATTCTCAAAAACGAATCTACCTGCCAAAATCATATTTGCAGACGTCTTACCGTCTCCGACACACAGCATAGCGTTATCGGTCTGACGGTAATCGGTGTCGCCGTCAACGCTTGTTACGGTTATAACCCTCGAACCGTTAGACGTTCCGCTTTTCTCTGAAAGATTAATAAGCTCAGTAAAAGTATATTTACCGCAAATGACGAGCCTTCCGCCGTCCTTCGCAAGAATCCTCACGGCCTCTTTGAAATCGCCTACCGCCTCTTCGTAAGTTGAACCGTCCCCCTGTCCGCCCGTTCTGAGATAAACAGTCTTTTCCGCAACACCGCCTGAAAGCACCGCCGAAACAGCCGATATAAACAAAAGCAATAATGCGGCGATCATATATTTAATTCTGCTCTTTCTGCCCATACGACCGTTCCTTTCAAATATTATTCCCCTTGCTCTGTTATCTCGTAAGATGCAAAAGTGATCTTTAAACTATCCAAACTTCCCGTATAACAGTAATTTACGTTCTCACTGCCATATCTTCCCAGCAAATTCGTAAAACTGAACGAAAAAGGTTTATCTGCCTTATATTCCGAAACCGCAACACCGTTTGCATACAAAACGATTGTCCTGTTCTCTTGTGTATAACCTATCTTCCAGCCATTCATATCCCTGTTCGCCTCGGCATATTCTCCGTATGCCAAATAAATGGTCTGCCCATCATTATCAACTAATCTTACCGAATATCCCATATTCTGTGCATAGGGTGCAAGATATATATATCCTTTGGTACTGAACCCGTTACCGAGAATAATACCGTTGTCATTCAACAATCCTGTCCATTCTATTTCCCAATCAGCTTCGGAAGTCAGCTCTACCAAACTTCCAAGCACAAAATCTGCCTGTCTTTCGGCTGAAACAAGTACTCCGTCAGCTATTGTATATTGATCGGCATTCGACCTCTCCGACAAAGTCAGATTATTTGTACCCATACTCTCGCTAAGGTCGTTAAACTCCCATAAATAAGAAATAATCTTTTTAGGAGCTTCCGTGTCCTCGGGAACATATTTTACATTAAACTTAAAGTCAATATCTCCGCACGAAAAAAGCATTTCGGCAGTCGTTCCGTCATTGGTTTCGGCTATTCCTATAAGTCCGCCCTTCGTATAGGTCAACAAATTTTCATCATAGTCAACTTGAACACGGGTCGTTTCCGCATAAAGAGGCGATACCACGGCAACCGTTCTGATAGTCTCATCCAACCTCAATTCTACCGTTTCTCCGTATTTAAACAAATCCTTGTGAGTGTTTCCGAAAAGCTCTATCTTACGCACGGATTTATCGGTGTCGGAGCTGTAGCAGTTATACAAATTAAATGCCGCATCCTTGCCTATTTCATTATATCCGTTCTGAGTATAATAAAGATTGCCCTCGCCTACCATACCGTTTTCAATAGTTGCATCTTCTGTAATTCGGGTTATTATTCTTAACTCGTCATACATATTCCCAAGCATATACTGAGCCGAGCAAATGGGTGCTATCTGACTCTCCTCCCCCTCTTTTACAAGCGACGCTCTTACCGGAATAATCGCTGTCATTTCAAGGTCAATACTCTCATTTATCCATGTATAAAAATCGTTGAAATAATATATATACTCATCGGAGGTCATTCCATGTGCTATATCCCATTCGCCCTGAAGCCAAACGCAAAAAACTCTGTTCAACTCAAAAGGGGAGCCTTCGGTGCTCAAGCTGTTTTTAAAATATTCAATACGGGTCAGTGCCATCTGATATGCCTCGCCGCCCTTTGTCCACTTTGTTACCGAAACGTCAGATACGGCAGTCTGTACAAATAACGCTTTTTCCCCTGTATATAAATACCATTGGGCTGCCAATGCCGGTGTAAAGCCCTTTCTTCCTTCCGAAAGGTCTTGCATCTTATACTCTCTGTCATCAAGCTCTACCGTATAAGCCGTTCCCGCCAATGGCTTTATGCTTTCTTCAATATTACCGCCCTCACCTGCGGCATTTCCCTGACCTGCCACGATAAACATATCGAGAACAGCCTTTACCGTCTTTGTTACGGTAAAGCTGTCAACAAGCTTTTCGCCCACATACGCCTTTACGTTAGACGGTGTATCGCTGACGCCGACCGCTCTTATTACGCCCGACTCATTAACCGTTACATTTCCGCCCTCGCTTTCAACCGAATATGTAAATACCTCTCCGTCTTTCAGCTTGTACTGGGGAGTAAAGGTATATCTGTCATCGTACTGAAGTATAAAACCCTTTGATATATCTTTTACAAACTTAACTTCATAGCTGTTCTGATACTTTCCGTCATCAAGGTATATTCTTGCCGATGCCTCGTTTGAATCCTTTGCGAAAAACGCCTGATATATTTTCAGTTCTGTGTCTGACGACAAAGCATTTGCCCAAATCTGCGGCAAAACAGGATTACCCGCAGGCACCTTTATCTCGTAATACCTGACCTCGCTTTCAAATTTCACAGTTTCGCCTATGGCACCGAGCGAAGAAAGTCGTGGAGCTTCGGGGGGAGCCGGCTCGTATTTCGGCTCTTCTGTTATCTTTTTTGGCTGATATAGGATAAAAAACAGTATAAGCCCCAGCGATATTAAAAGAAATGTTATATATCCGATTTTGTTTATTTTGATTCTTTTCATATTTTAAGCCTTTCAAAATATGTAATTCTAAAACCGTCTTATGCATTATATTATACCATTTTTGCTCACCTATGTCAAGTTTGCATAGTTTAACACACGGTTTTTCGGTAAATACTATCTATATAATATAATCTTATGAGGTATAATTTATGTTCACCCTAAAAAAACGATTTTTCTTCATTACATTGATTCTTGCTCTTATTTTTATTTTTTCTGCCTGCCACTCCAATGTGAAAGGACATCAAATCGTAGGCATTTGGGAACACGAGGGCAACAGAATTGAATTCAACGACAAAGGCTGGTTCAAAAAAGGAAGCGAAAAATACAGCTACTCGGTCAACGAAAAAAAGGTTACCATTGACAACAACGGAGAAGCTATGGAGCTTGAATATTCCATTAACTCAAACGGCACCTTGACATTAAACGGTCTTATTTATTATCCCGTTAGCAAGAAGTAAAATGCAGATTAAAACAAAAAGCACCGCATCATTTGTCATCAACAATTTACAGATGCGGTGTTTTTTTGTAAACAGTATTAATTTATTTGTTCAGATATATCTAAAACATCTCTTTTTTTATTCTTTTTAACACTTCTTCGTTTTTTGCAAAATCCATAGCTTCTATATAATATCTTTCAAGTTGGGAATGAAGCTCATATATCTCATCAAACCCTTTTTGTACGCCCTCGTAAAGTGAATTTAAACACCGTCTCGCAAATCTGTTCTTCTGCTTATTCCTTCTTATCCTCTCTATATCAATAAATCTGTCCATATTGATCTGCTTTTTGTTTATATCATTATCGTCGGATATTACAAACGAGCTGCTAACCTCGGGCAATAAAATTGCAGAAACGTTTGATACGTCAAGAAAACTCGGGCTGTAAACCACCTTTAAGCCTTTGCTCTCTGCTTTCTTAATTATCATTTCAATAAATATGTTTCCTATGCCGTATCTGTCACGTATAACATAATTATTTTCCGCTGATCTGTGATACGTATGATAAATTATGTGTCCTGCGTGGCTTATTCCCTCGACCGGGCGTATCTTTTTTGAAAATCCCGCCCCGTTCTTCCAGCCTTTACTTAATCTGTCTACTGCTCCCTGCATCTTTTCAAACAGCACCGCACGTCTGTTACACATCTTCATTTCGGCTTCTACTCTGCCTGCTGCAGATAAGTAGTTATACACGTTGTTATACAATGCTTTTTTCGTATCTATTATCTCGCATATTTCCCTCGAACTCTTCCGCAGCATCGTTTCATCCCAATTCTCACCGAGGTGTATTATCTTATCTTTTACTCCCGGATATCTCGGGTCATACGTATGCGGTGCCGTTCCGTCAATAACTGCTGTATTCAACTCTTCTATTATTATTCCGTCAAGCGATAACGGGTCGGACGAACAGTAAAAATATTCTACCGAATATTTCTCCGCCTCGGCTTCATCGGCTATTTTTCGCATGAGACTTGATTTTCCCGTTCCCGGTCCGCCCTTTATTATGTATACCATATCAAGCTCGCCGTATATCTCGTTAAAATATGATACAAAACCCTTTTCGGTATTTGCAGATGCAAAGTACTTTTTTTCGTTCTGCATTAAAATATCTCCCTTTTAAATAATTATTTCAATGATATTCTATGCAAAACTCTGCAACTGTGTTAAAAAAAGAGGATACATTCAACGAAAAAAGTATCCTCTTTTTTAGCTTTATTTTATTTAAAGTATTCTACACCTGACAAGAATATTTTTTGATCCTGTTCGCCGGGAACGTTTATTGCAACCCCTTTGCCAACACGCTCACTGTGTGCCATCTTACCGAGAATTCTGCCGTCGGGGCTGGTAATACCTTCAATAGCATAATCCGATGCGTTGGGGTTAAAGGTAATATCCATTGTAGGATTACCCTTTTCATCAACGTACTGCGTAGCTATCTGCCCGTTTGCCGCAAGTTGTCTCAACATTGCCTCTGGAGCAGTAAATCTACCTTCGCCATGGCTTATCGGAACAGTATGGACGTCACCTGTATTTACGTTTGCAAACCAAGGCGACTTAACGGAGGATACTCTCGTCTGTACCATCTGCGACTGGTGTCTGCCGATAGCGTTGAACGTCAAAGTAGGACTGTCTGTATCCATAGTATCCATAATCTTACCGTAAGGCAAAAGTCCTGATTTAACGAGTGCCTGGAAGCCGTTACAAATACCGAGCATAAGACCGTCTCTGTTTTCGAGAAGATTTGTTACAGCTTCTTTAACCATAGGATTACGAAGTACCGCAGTAATAAACTTACCCGAACCGTCGGGCTCGTCGCCGCCGCTGAAGCCGCCGGGAATCATAAGAATCTGGCTATTGTTTATCTTTTCAGCAAACTCTTTTATGGACTGTGTAAGAACGTCGGAGTTGATGTTGCGGAGAACAAATATTTCAGCCTCAGCTCCGGCTCTCTCAAATGCTCTTGCCGTATCGTATTCGCAGTTAGTACCGGGGAATACGGGTATAATTACGCGAGGCTTTGCAACCTTAACTACAGGTCTTGCAGTATTTCTTTCGGTATATGCAAATGTCTCTGTAGTATCTTTGCCGATTCCCTTTGCTTCTGTCGGGAATACCTTCTGCAAGGGTGCTTCCCAAGCTTCTTTAAGTTCTTTTACGCAAACTGTTTCGCCGTTAAGCTTGATAACAGCTTCGCTTAACGTCTTACCAAGGAGCTCGCCTTCTGCCATAGAGTCGGTTTCAACAATGTACGCACCGTAGCCGTTCTTAAGAAGCTCTTTCATATCGGTGTTTTCTGCAAACTCAAAACCAATCTCGTTACCAAACGTCATCTTTGCAATACCTTCTGCAATACCGCCAAAGCCGAGTGTATATACCGCTTTTGCCTTCTTATCGACAATAAGCGAGTGAATATAGGTGTAAACCTTCTTCAAGGATTCAAAGCATACGATACCGTTTTCATCATATTCGGGTGTAATAAGATATACGTTGTTTCCTGCTTTCTTGAATTCGGGAGTTGTAATATTCTGCAATTTTGTTGCAGCACAAGCAAACGATACGAGCGTGGGGGGAACGTCTATTTTTTCAAATGTTCCGCTCATACTGTCTTTACCGCCGATAGCCGCAAGTCCAAGCTCTGTCTGTGCTTTGAATGCACCAAGAAGTGCCGCGAAGGGTTTTCCCCATCTTTCAGGCTTATTATTAGTTCTCTCAAAATACTCTTGGAACGTAAGATAGCAATCTTCAAAAGGAACGCCCGCCGCAACCATTCTCGATACGCTTTCAACTACAGCATAAAGTGCACTGTGGTAGGGGCTCTTGTCTGCTATCATCGGGTTATAACCGTAAGCCATAACAGATACGGTATTTGTTTCACCCTTGAGAACAGGAAGCTTTGCCGCCATAAACTGAGGCGACGTCGACTGTGTTTTACCACCGTAGGGCATTACAACACTGCCGGCACCAATAGACGAGTCAAAACGGCTTACCAATCCTCTCTGCGAACATACGTTAAGGTCGCCAACCAAAGAAACAAAGCTTTCTTTTACGGTAGCCTTTGCATGAGAAGTTGCCGAGGCATCGAATATATCTGCAACGTCAGCTTTAGAAACCGAAATCTCTGTATGCTTTTCTGCACCGTTTGAGTTAAGAAACTCTCTCGAAAGGTCAACTGTCGTCTTGCCGTTCCAATGCATTCGGAGTCTCTTCTCTTCGGTAACTCTTGCAACGACAGTAGATTCAAGGTTTTCACCGAGAGCAAGCTTCATAAACTTTTCTGCATCTTTTGCTCTTACTACAACTGCCATTCTTTCCTGAGATTCGGAAATTGCAAGTTCTGTGCCGTCAAGTCCTTCGTACTTCTTCGGTACTTTTGAAAGGTCTATATCAAGTCCGTCTGCAAGCTCACCGATAGCGACGGAAATACCACCCGCACCAAAGTCGTTACAACGTCTTATAAGAGTCGTAGCTTCTTTTGAACGGAATAGTCTCTGCAATTTTCTTTCTTCGGGGGGATTACCCTTCTGTACCTCTGCACCGCACTTAACAAGAGATTCAGCTGTATGTGCCTTTGACGAACCTGTCGCACCGCCGCAACCGTCACGTCCCGTTCTTCCTCCGAGAAGTATTACAACATCTCCGTCTTCGGGAACCTCTCTGATTACGTTTTCTGCGGGAGCAGCCCCCACAACAGCACCTATTTCAAGTCTCTTTGCAACGTAGTTGGGATGATATATTTCATTAACGCTGCCGGTAGCAAGACCAATTTGGTTACCGTATGAAGAATAACCGTTAGCAGCCCCCGTTGTAATTTTAGATTGAGGAAGCTTACCGGGGATAGTCTCGCTTACTTTCTTGCGAGGATCGGCAGCACCGGTAACACGCATTGCCTGATAAACGTAGGATCTACCTGAAAGCGGGTCTCTTATAGCACCGCCGAGACAGGTTGCCGCACCGCCGAAAGGCTCAATTTCTGTGGGGTGGTTATGTGTCTCGTTCTTGAACATCAAGAGCCAATCCTGCTCTTCTCCGTCAATTTCAGCCTTTATCTTAACTGAACAGGCATTTATCTCTTCGGACTCGTCAAGGTTCTTGAGTATACCCTTTTTCTTGAGATACTTTGCAGCCAACGTGCCTATATCCATCAATGTCATAGGCTTCATTTTTTTACCTGCATATACCTCTTCTCTCTTTGCAAGATAATCTTTATAAGTATCAGCTATAAATGAATCTTCTATTTTTACACCGTCAATATGTGTAAGAAACGTTGTATGACGGCAGTGGTCTGACCAGTAGGAGTCGATAAGACGAAGCTCTGAAAGTGTAGGATCTCTCTTTTCCTCGTCTCTGAAATGCTTAACGCAGAATTCAACGTCGTCCTCGTCCATAGCCAAAGCGTATTTAGCTATAAAGCCCTTAAAATCGGGTCTTGTCATCTTAATAAAACCGTCAATGGTAGGAACCATATCGGGCATTTCGTGCTTTTCCTCCAAGGAAGCAGGCATTTCAAAAGAAGCTTCGCGACTTTCTACGGGGTTAATTACGTATTTCTTTATACTTTCAAGCTCACCATCCGATACGTTACCCGAAAGAATGTAAATCTTTGCAGTCTTTACGATTGGTCTGTCGCCCTGCGTAAGAATCTGAATACACTGCGAACAAGAGTCAGCTCTCTGGTCAAACTGTCCGGGCAAATACTCCACTGCAAAAAGCTTATCTTCAGTGCCATATTCGATATCTTCCGAAGCCACGTCTGTTTGCGGCTCTGAAAAGATAGTATACTTTGCTTTCTCAAAAATTTCTTCACTGATACCCTCAACATAATATCTGTTGACAAGTCTGACATTTTCAAGTCCGCCTATCATCAAGTTTTCACGAAGATCTCTCTTCACACTTTCCGCTTCAATGCGGTTGTCCTGTTTTCTTTCAACAAAAACTCTGAAAACGCTCATATTAACTCTCCCTCGGTCAATCCGTCTTTTTCGTTATATTTTTTCAAAACGACACCCTTAAGCTTTCCGCCTAAGTCGGAATCATTTTTTACTTTTACATAAATAAAATTGCTTGTATGTCCGTACCAATATCCATTCTTCTCTGTCTCGAAAAGTACGTCAAGTATTGTTTGTTTTTCAATAAAACCTTCAACACATCTTTTTTTCATTTTCTCGGCAACCCTTTGCAGTTCTTTGTGCCTTTTCATTTTTACGTCATTATCCAACTGCTCTTTCATTTGGGAAGCTTCTGTATCGGGTCTTATCGAATAAGAAAAAATGTGGCTGTTCAATATTTCAAAAGAATCAACAAACTCAATCGTATTTTTGTGGTCTTCTTCGGTCTCGCCCGGGAATCCTACGATAAAGTCCGATCCGAAAGTTACATTCGGTATTTTCTCTCTCATATAATTTACGCACTCGGCTATCATTTTTGTATTATACCGACGCCTCATAGCGTTAAGTGTCCTATCAGTACCGCTTTGGAGAGACAGATGATAATGCGGCATAGGCTTTTTCAGTACCGCCAGCCTATCAATTATAGGTTTCTTTAAAAGGCTGGGTTCTAAAGAACCGAGTCTTATTCGCTCGAGTCCCTCCACATTTTCAAGCTTCTCAAGCAAATCAATCAAACTGTAATTCTTCCCTTCACCGTAAGCCGCCGTCTCTATACCGACAAGCACTATTTCTCGGTAGCCGTTTGCAACAATATTCTTTACCTCTGCCAACACCTCGTCAATAGGCTTTGAACGTACTCTGCCTCTTGCTTTGGGAATTATGCAGTAAGAACACTTGTTATTGCACCCGTCTTCTATCTTCAGAAATGCTCTCGTTCTGTCCTGTGAGATCGCTTCCATAGTCTCAAACTCAGCATTAAATGGGTCTCCTATGTTTATATCCGCTTTCTCGTTCTTGCCGTTTTCAACAAGACTAACTGCCCTTTCAACCACCGCAAGCTTGTTGGTAGTTCCGCCGATATAATCGACCCCCGATATCTCCGACGTCTCTTTCGGGAATATCTGAGAATGACAGCCGCAAACAAGCACCTTTGCATCAGAATTATTCTTAAGAGCACGTCTAATCATCTGCCTTGATTTGCGATCACTTTCGGCTGTTACCGTACAGGTATTTATAATGTAAACGTCGCACTTTTCGGAAAAATCCCGCATCTCAAAACCGCATTCTGAAAGCTTGTCCGCAATAGCTTCGCTTTCGTAAAGGTTTACACGGCATCCCAATGTATATATCGAAGCTTTATACTTTTTTTCCATCTATGTCTCCATAAATATACTTAATCAATATATTCTAACATTTTTTTGTCATTCTGTAAACAGTATTTTATATTTTTTTATATATTTTATTGCATTTTTTGCTAAAAAAAGGTATAATCTTTTTAGAACAGTTCCTATAAAGGAGTATTATTATGCGGACTCTTACCGTAAAGGAAAACGATGCCGGGCAAAGGCTTGATAAATTTTTAACCAAAACATTAAAAACGCTTCCCCTTTCCCTTATGTATAAACAGATAAGAACGAAGAAAATTAAAGTAAACAGAAAACGTACCGAGCCTAAATACATCTTACAAAACGGCGACACGGTTGAATTATTTATTTCAGAAGAGTTTTTTGAAAAATCTTCTCAGTCGGAAGCTTTTACTCAGCTAAAAGCTAACTTAGACGTTGTATACGAAGACAAAAACATTCTCCTTGCAGATAAACGTCCGGGACTTATAGTTCATTCCGATTCAAAAGAAGATACGAATACGCTTATCAACCATATAAAAGCATATCTGTATCAAAAAGGCGAATATACTCCCGAAAACGAAAACTCTTTTTCTCCCGCACTTTGCAATCGTATAGACAGAAACACGGGCGGTATCGTTATTGCCGCAAAAAACGCCGAAACATTGCGTATTCTTAACCAAAAAATAAAAAACCGTGAAATAACCAAAAAATATCTTTTAGCGGTTCACGGCAAGGTTTTACCAAGAAGCGGTACAATCAAAAACTTTATATTAAAGGACGAAAAAACCAACACCGTCAAAGTATATGACAACCGAGTAAAAGGTTCAAAAACAGCCGAAACAAAATACAGAGTTATTGAAGAAAGAAACAATCTTTCTCTTATTGAAGCCGAACTTTTGACGGGTAGAACACATCAAATCAGAGCACAGTTTTCGTATATCGGACACCCTCTCCTCGGCGACGGTAAATACGGCATAAACAAGGATGACCGCAAGTCGGGTTATAAGTGTCAGGCACTTTACTCATACAAATTAGGCTTTGATTTCACGACCGAGTCGGGTATTTTATCTTACCTCAAGGGAAAATCATTTGAGGTAAAAAAGGACAATATATATTTCCTTAAAGAATTTTAAAACACTAAAACGAGCCGATAATCAAATCGGCTCGTTTTTATGTTTTTATAATAATGTTTTTCTTAAAGTTTCGCCGTCAAGGTGGGATAAATATGCAGGGGGGATATCAAATATCGTCTTGCAGCCCGACTGCCCCTCTTTGTGTAATCTATATGCGGCACGAGCATAAGCAACAAGCACGCTTGCGGTAAATTCGGGGTTTGAATCAAGCTTCAACGAATATTCAACAACGTGTGTCGATTTACCGCCGTTGGTCATTCCTGTTCTTATAACAAAACCGCCGTGAGGAATACCCGAATGGTCTCTTTCAAGCTCTTCTTCGGTTATAAAATTGACAGTGGTATCATAATCGGCAAAATAGGCGGGCATTTCTTTAATCTCTTTTTCAATTCTCGCCTTGTCCGCCCCGTCCTCGGCAACCACAAAACACTCTCTCGTATGCTTTTCTCTCGTTGTGAGTGTAGGATTTTCACCGTTTCTTACTCTTTCCAATGCACTTTCTACGGGAATAGTATATTGCTTTGCGTTTTTTACTCCTTCAATTCTGCGTATAGCATCGGAATGTCCCTGACTTACGCCCTTCCCCCAAAAAGTATATGTCTCTCCCACCGGCAAGGTAACACCGCCGTAAAGACGGTTCAAAGAAAACATTCCCGGGTCCCAGCCCACTGATATAACGCTGACATAACCGCCTTTTTTAGAGGACTTATCAACATTTTCAAAATGTGTCTGTATCATAGAATGATTGTCAAAGCTATCAATAACGTTGAAATATTCTGCATACTCCGGGGTCTGTACGGGAAGGTCGGTTGCACTTCCTCCGCATATTATAAGAACGTCTATCTTGTCCTTATAACTCTTTATCTCATCTGTATGAAGTACCGGAACTCCCTCTGTATTAATTTTTACTTTTGATGGATCCCGTCTCGTGAATACTGCCTCGAGGGTCATATCGGCATTATCTTTTATTGACGCTTCAGCTCCCTTTGCAAGATTTCCATAGCCTACTATACCAACTCTTATGCTCATTAAAAAACCAAACCTTTCTTTGTCTTTTGTATTACTTTATATACAAATCGTTTTGTCTTTATTCATATATCTGTCTACCGCCGAATAAAATGTACAAATTTACTTCGGAGGAAAAATTTATGAAGCCACTTATAGGTATAACACCTCAATACGATAACTACCTCGGTATAAACAAAATTTCTCCCTTTTATGCAAAAGCCGTAGAAGAATCGGGCGGTATCCCTTTTATACTGCCATATACCCGAAACGACTCTGTTATAGAAGAAACCGTAAACCGTCTCGACGGCATCATTTTTTCGGGAGGAACCAATATTGACCCGCAAAAATACGGAGAAAATGCACAGGCTAATTGCGGAAACATCGAATTTGAAAGAGATATTTTCGAGCTTAAGCTATGCAAATTTGCTACTGATTTAGATAAGTCCGTCCTCGGCATCTGCCGCGGCTGTCAGCTTCTCACCGTTGCCGCAGACGGAACGCTGCATCAGCATATCAACAACCACGACCAAACTGCCGATAAGCACGTAACAAGCCATACGGTAAAAATACTTCCCGACACACCGCTGCAAAAAATCCTCGCTGCTGACATCACCGACGTCAACAGCTTCCACCACCAAACAGTCAAGGCTTTAGGTAGTTTAAAGGCAGCCGCACAAAGCGAAGACGGTACTATCGAAGCCGTATATGCCCCCGGCAAAAAATTTCACCTGGGAATACAATGGCACCCCGAAAGAATGTATTCGACCAATATTCATGCAAAGCTTATTTTCGATAACTTTATTTCTTCATGTTGCTGAGCTTAGTTAAATCTAAAGCGGGCATCTTAACGTTTATCGCCTTGGGTACGATAGATATATCTACCGTATCTCCATAAATAACTTCGCCGTCTATACCGTATCTGCTGATATTTTTCACTGTCATTCTCGTACACTGAAAATATGTCAGCAGTTCTTTATATTTGTCTTTAACTTCGCAAGTAGCTTCGTTTACGTGTTTGCCTAATCTGTAGTCTCCGACAAGCTTCAAAAACGTCGTCTTTCTCATATTATTTATAACCATAGCGTCAAAGTAACCGTCATTCAAAACAGCAGCAGGTGCAAATTTGAATCCGCCTCCGCAGTACTTCCCGTTACCGAGACAAGTCATAAGATATTTACCCTTAAATTCAATCTTTTCTCCGTCTTTCTTCGTAAGCTCTATTTCAAAGTCCTTTCCCATTTCTCCCGAGAGAACCTTAATAACACCTACTATGTAGCCAAAACTGCCCGACGTCAAAAAGTTCTTCTTAACCTTATCGGTCTCTACAACAACATCGCAGTCAAAGCCTATATTAACTGAATTTATTCCGTATCTATCGTTTATCTTAAGTACGTCAACTTTGCCCATATACTTTTCCGTCTTGGAAAAGTTGCGTACAAAATCATTCCCCGAGCCTTTAGGAACGACAGAAAGAAAACACTTCTTTGCCGCCTCTTCTCCCGCCGCCATTATTCCATTAACAGCCTCACTGACAGTTCCATCTCCACCATACACCGTAAAATGCACTTCGGTGTCATTTCTTAATGTCTCGGTTATAAAACGCTCCATATCGTGAGGACCCGTTGTCTCATACACCTCAACAGTTTCGGGTATATACAAGTGTGCCTTCAACATTCCTGCCGCAGGGTTAAGAATATGTATTTTTCTCATACTTTACCTCTGTTATTTCACAACCGTAAACGTTGTCATATTATCAATTAAACTGTATTATTTTACCACCGTTTCCGACAAAAATCAATATTTTTTTGCAAATTAAGTTGTCGAAACATCTACTACCTTCAACAAGCTTCCGTCAACCGTAAAATGTATCTCATATCCCGCAAATCTCATTTTATATATACGCTTCTCGTCTTCTTGATATGATGGACGCGGGTCATCAGCAAGACAGTCAAGAAGTGGCTTTCTTTTTTCTTCCGTAATTTTTTCAAGAAGTTCTTCATCTATCACCACGTCAAGTCGGTGTTCCGCTTCTTCGTCGGCGTATCCGCCTTTTGCTTCGGGTCTCGAATCGGAATACGGCAAATAGGGCTTTATATCATATATCGGTGTTCCGTCAAGCAGGTCTGCCCCCCCTACAATCAACACATATCCGTTATCTTTTTCTTGTTTTACCGAAATAAGTTCCACACAAGATAACCCCAAGTTATTCGGTCTGAAAGGTGAACGGCTTGCAAAAACTCCCACTCGTCTGTTCCCGCCGAGACGTGGAGGTCTTACGGTCGGAGACCACCCTTCTCTATGAGCGATAGAAAAATCAAATATCAGCCACAAGTGAGAAAAACCCTCTATCTCTCTTAATGCATCTCTGTTTCTGTATTCCGGCAAAAATACTATCTTTGCCCTCAGAGACTCTACTCTTCCGCTTTGACGGGGAATACCAAACTTTTGAGTAAAATCCGTCTTTATGTATGCTATCGGTCTTATTGTAACTTCATCCATAAAAATAACCCCGTAATTTTTTTTACAGGGTCATTTTATCATATTTATAAGTATTTTGCAATATTTTCACACCAAGATAAGAATTAAGCTTAAAAAACAAAAGCATTGCAGCCGTTGAAACTAATGGTGCAATGCTTTTTGTAATTTTTTCCTTATTTGAAATATATCTTACGTTTTTCCTCGAGTACTCTGTCACGTTCAATTGCTCTGACACGCTTCATAGCCTCTACTGTAATATTCCATGTACGTTCAGGATTCTTTGCCGCATAGTTATTCGACTCGCTTCCCATATATCCCCATGCAAGCAAGGTTCTTGCTCCTGCATCGTATGCCGCCTGTGTAGCCAGAATTATTTCCTCTTCTCTGCCACGGGGATTTTCGTATGTCTGAATCCATATATTGTGCTCTTTGTTAAAACGGTCGCATACTTCCAACGTTTTCTTTGCTCCCTCATATACATATTCATAAGGGTCTGCACCTTTACTGTTCAACCAATATGGATCTGAACCTATATTATCAAGTGTAGGAATACTGCAAAGCTTATCTATCGTGCTGAGGTCCATACCTGTGTTAGGAAGAAGCATAACTGTAATAACATTCTTTATACCCAATGATGCACTGTACGCCGTTACGTCTTTGTAATAATCAACGATAGACTCCGTTCTAAATTCCTCAGCATCTGCATCAGCAAACAATGGCATCGGTTTGCCGTACTTTTCCTCAAACAGCTTCTTACATCTTGGGCAACAACAGCCGTAATACTTGTCCTTGGACTCGGACGAAACATTCTTCTTCGGAATATGGGGTTCGTCCCAAATTATCGTCTTGCCTCCAAGCTCTGCTACGGTGTCTATCCAGTCCTTTATAAATTTGCGGTAATCAGGACTGTTCAGGCATGCATAAGTAGGTATCATCTCGCCGTTACTGTAATACATGTGTGAATCGGGATAGTATGCAAGGAAATGCGACTTATCTCCGGGAGGGCCTCCCAAGCCCCACGGGTCTACCCATACTTCCATTCCTGCGTCTTCAGTTATCGCAAAAATATCCTTCATTCTGTCCTTATGTCTGTCCCAGTCGGTATGGGAAAGCATATGAACAACAATATCCATATCTGCCTTTGCTATCTCACGCATATCCTGTCTTACGTGTGAGGGCATGCGGTTACCGTGATAAGCAACGCCTGTCAGCAATGATCTCTTTGCCATTTTACTTTACCTCGTTCTCTCTGTAATAGAATTTTTCGGCCGAAGCCCATCGACCGATTTTATTGTAACATATTCAAATTTCCTTGTCAATAAATTACACCTTTTTTCTGCCATTTTTTTCTTTCGGATTTCTTGTTTTTACCGAAGCTTTTTACTTGATTTTTTCTATACATTAAATCAAATATCCTCTATAAATCACATCTCCGTAGATTAAAAAACGTTTACATGGTTATAAGCAAATATAAATTTAAATTTTTCTCTCTTCTCGGTAAAGAGCTTCCCAATACTCAAACACTATAACATCAATGCAAAAGCAATGCCCAAGCCAAACCGTAATAGCTCACTACTGCCGCAAGATCATTCACCGTAGTTATCAGCGGCCCCGATGCTACAGCAGGGTCAAATCCCATGCGATACAAGCAAAGCGGTATTACTGCCCCGGTAAATCCCGAAATCATCATAGCAAAGCACATTGCAGTGCCAATACAGCCCGCAGTTGACAAAGCAAATCCTATTCCATATCCCATTAACAAAAAAAGATATGCTGCTGTAATCAAAAACGATATCACACCTATAACCACGCCGTTCAAAAATGCAACACGAGTTTCCTTTGCTATTATATTCAACTGTTTCTTAATTCCAAAATTTTCATCCTGTCCGAGCACCCTTACTGTTACGGCAAGCGACTGTGTTCCGACGTTACCTGCCATACCGAGTATCAGCGACTGAAACGATACTATCATCGGCAAAGCGTCAACCACGCCCTCAAACAGTCCTACAACGGCAGATACCCCAAGTCCCATAAACATCAACACTATCAGCCACGGCACTCTCTTTTTTATACTTCTCAGCAAGGTCTCGTCGGGTTCTTCCTCTTCGGTCAAAGCTGCCAGCTTTGCGTAATCTTCTCCCAACGCATCATCAACCATATCAATTATTACGTTTGCGGTAATTACACCGAGAAGTCTTCTGTCCTCAGATGAAACAACGGGTATCAATCCCTCGGAGTATCCGCGTAAACGCTCAATATTGTCGGAAATATTATCCCTATCATACACAAAAGGAAACGTCTTACTTATAAGACTTTCAAAATCATCATCGCTCCTTGCAACTATAAGAGCCTTCAAATCAATCGCACCGTAAAACTTTCCCTCTTCGTCTACAACAAACACCGTATATATATTATCGTTTTCAGCCGCCTCGGCAATCAATCCTCTCATCGCTTCCTTTATTGTGATTCCGCGTCTAACGGCTATATAATTTGTACTCATCTTACTGCCGAACTGCTCTTCTTCATAAGACTCAATAAGCTCGATATCCTCTTTGATCTCCTCGTCCTCAATAAGCTCAAGAACCTCATTCCTCGTCTGTTCGTCAAGGTCGTCGAGTGCAAAGTGTGCATCATCGGCATCCATATTCTCAATAATGTCTGCCGCTTCTTCTCTGTCAATTGTCGATAAATACTCGCCCGCATCATCAAGATAAGAAAATACCTCCGACAATGTCTCATTATCAAGCCCTTTGAAAACACGTCCTAACTCTTCTTCATTTAAATGCACAAGAATACCCGCTATATCATTTGCATGGTATTTTTTCAGTTGCTCGCCCAGTACTTCCTCAGAACTTTTTTCTCGTATCAATTCAACTATCTCTGTCCCATAGTCTGTTTTCTCAGCTTCAAAAAATTCTCTCTTTTCCAAAACAACACCGCCCTTCTTAATAAATAATTATTTTGGAACATAGTTCCTATCACTATCCTCGTACCCTAATAAATTTATTATATCATCATCTTATCAGTCAGTCAATATTATCGGAAAAACTGTGAACCATTAAATATGAGGAGCTATATTATTTTTGCTTGTTTTTTTATCTGCACCAAAACTTTTATTTTTTATTTCATATTGTATTGACAATTTTCTTTTTTTGTGTATAATTGTATACAAGAATTTTTCTCCGGAAAGGATGATTAGGTATGCTTGAAATTTCTAACAAAACAAATCTATTAGAACAAAAATCCTATAAATACTCTCTGCAGGACGTTGAAGAACCAAATCTTCAACGTGATATTTACGCCTACGGCTCTGTTCCCAAGGTCTCCTTCAACCACCGACGCGTACCGATGAATATGCCTGAAGAAATTTGGATCACCGATACTACTCTTCGGGACGGACAGCAATCGGTAGAGCCATATAGCGTAGATCAAATTGTTAAAATCTATCAGTATCTTTCACGCTTAGGCGGTCCATACGGCATTATTCGCCAAACAGAATTTTTTATTTACAGCCAAAAAGACCGCTTAGCTCTCGAAAAATGCCTATCTCTCGATTTGAAATTCCCTCAGATTACAAGCTGGATCCGTGCCAGCAAAGAGGATTTTCGTCTTGTACGCGACTTAGGACTGAAAGAAACAGGTATTCTCGTAAGTTGTAGCGACTATCACATTTTTAAAAAAATGAAAATGACACGCCGACAGGCACTCGAACATTACCTGGCTACCATCTCGGATGCTTTTGAAGCGGGTGTCATTCCTCGTTGCCATCTTGAAGATATTACACGAGCTGATTTTTACGGTTTCGTTGTTCCTTTTGTCAACGAATTACAAAAGCTGTCACGGCAGGCAGGAATCCCGGTAAAAATCCGGGCGTGTGATACCATGGGCTACGGCGTTCCCTATACAGAAGCCGCAATGCCAAGAAGCGTTTCCGGTATTATTTATGGTTTACAGCATTACTCTGACGTTCCCAGCGAATGGTTGGAATGGCACGGTCATAACGATTTTTACAAAGCTGTTGCCAATGCATCTACCGCTTGGCTTTACGGTGCTTGTGCAGTAAACTGTTCTCTTTTAGGTATCGGAGAACGCACCGGCAATGTTCCCCTTGAAGCAATGGTGTTTGAATACGCATCACTCAGAGGCTCTTTGGACGGTATGAATCCTACTGTCATCACTGAGATCGCTGAATTCTTTGAAAAAGATATCGGCTATAACATTCCTGTTATGACTCCCTTCGTAGGAAAAAATTTCAACTCTACCCGTGCCGGTATCCACGCAGACGGTCTTATGAAGGATGCCGAAATATATACCATTTTTGATACCAATAAGCTTTTAAACCGTCCTGCAACGGTAGAAATAAGCAAAACCTCAGGTTTGGCAGGCATTGCATACTGGATCAACCAAAACTATTCTTTGGCTCCGGAAAAAATGATAGGCAAAAATGATGATCTTGTGCTTGCCCTCAAAGCTTGGGTTGACAGCGAATATGATATAGGCAGACAAACCACAATCTCCAGAAAAGAACTGGAATTAAAAATCGAAGAACTGGCACCCGGCCGGTTCACAGTGTAAGGAGTGAATTCAAATGGCAGAATTCAAAACCATATCACTTGCCAATCAAGTGTTTGAACAGTTGGAAAATGATATTATTACCGGAGTTTATCCGCGAGGAGAAATTCTCACTGAACTTAAATTGGTCGAAGAATTAGGAGTCAGCAGAACCCCGATACGAGAAGCATTGCGGCGTCTGGAACAGGAAAGACTTATCCGAGAATCCGGAAAAGGTTCTGTTGTTCTCGGCATTACAGTAGAAGACCTTGTTGATATTATGCAAATTCGCCAGCGAGTAGAAAGCCTTGCGGCTTATTATGCAACAATCAATTTGACTCCCGAAGGTTTGGAAAAACTGAAGCAGATAAGTGAGCTTCAAGACTTTTATTACTCCCGCAAGGATGTTGAACACCTCAGACAAATGGATGACCAATTTCACGATACCATATACGAACTGAGCCAGCGTACCGTTATCCGAGATACATTGATGCCTCTCCACCGTAAAACTATGCGATATCGAAAGCTTTCCATTGAGAACCCTGAACGCTTGGAGCATTCCATTCAGGAACACAAGGCAATTTTTAATGCCATTACATCCGGCAAAGCCGAGCTTGCATCTGAATTGATAGCTCAGCATATCGGTCACGCAAAAGATAACATGATTGCGAGGTTTAATTATCATGAGTAAAACAATTGCACAAAAAATTATAGCCGCCCATCTTGTATCCGGCGATATGACTCCCGGAAGTGAAGTTGCTCTCCGTATCGACCAAACTCTCACACAGGATGCTACCGGTACAATGGCGTATCTGGAATTTGAAACAATGGATATTCCCCGTGTAAAAACGGAATTCAGTATTGCCTATGTTGATCACAACACCTTGCAATGCGGTTATGAAAATGCTGATGATCACAGATACCTGCAAACAGTTGCGGCAAAACACGGCGTTCACTTTTCCCGTCCCGGAAACGGTATCTGCCACCAAGTACATTTGGAACGCTTCGGAATCCCCGGTAAAACCCTTATCGGCTCCGACAGCCATACACCTACGGCGGGCGGTATCGGAATGCTTGCATTCGGTGCAGGCGGTATGGATGTTGCAGTTGCTATGGCGGGCGGGGCATACTACATCACTATGCCTAAAATTTATAAAGTACACCTTACCGGCTCTCTCCGTCCTTTTGTAACGGCTAAAGATATCAGCCTCGAATTGCTTCGTATCCTCTCTGTCAAAGGAGGAGTCGGTGCTATCATTGAGTGGGGCGGTCCGGGTATAGATTCATTAAGTGTGCCTGAACGTGCAACAATAACTAATATGGGTACAGAATTAGGTGCAACCACTTCTATTTTTCCGTCGGATGACGTGACCAAAGCGTTTTTAGCAGCACAAGGTCGTGAAAAGGATTTCACACCTATCACTGCCGATCCCGATGCAAAATATGACAGAATTATTGAAATAAATCTGTCTGAGTTAAAGCCTCTTATTGCTTGCCCCCACAGTCCCGATAACGTAGTCCCTGTAGACAGCTTAAAAAACACTCGGGTAGATCAGATCTGCATTGGTTCATGCACCAATTCCTCTCTGCTTGATTTGTTAAAAGTTGCAGCCATTCTCAAGGATAAGACTATTGCCCCTAATGTCAGCCTCTCCGTTTCTCCCGGCTCTCGCCAGGTTTTGACTATGCTTTCGCAGCAAGGTGCTTTAGCTGACATTCTTGCCAGCGGGGCTCGTTTGCTTGAATGTACCTGCGGTCCATGTATCGGTATGGGCTTCTCTCCCAATTCCGGCGGTGTCAGCCTCCGTACCTTCAACCGCAACTTCCACGGCCGTAGCGGCACTAAGGACGGGCAGGTCTATTTGGTTTCTCCCGAAACAGCTGCAGCATCTGCATTAACGGGATATATTACTGACCCTACTACGCTAACACCCATTACGACTCCGACACTTCCCGATTCTTTTTATATTGATGACTCTGCAGTTATTGCTCCCCCCGAAAACGGTAGTAACATGGAAATTCTTCGCGGTCCGAATATCAAGGAATTTCCAAAATCAAAAGCAATCACAAACACCCTCTCTGCAAAAGCGGTATTAAAAGTCGGTGACAATATTACCACCGACCATATTATGCCTGCAGGTGCTAAGATCTTACCTTACCGTTCAAATATACCGCACCTGTCACAATATTGCTTTGAGGTCTGCGACCCCTCTTTCCCCGAAAGAGCAAAAAATGCAGGTGATTGTATTATTATAGGCGGCAGTAACTACGGTCAAGGCTCCTCGCGTGAACACGCCGCGTTAGTGCCTATGTATCTTGGGGTTCGCTGTGTCATCGCAAAGAGCTTTGCCAGAATACATGTAGCAAACCTTATTAACTCAGGAATCCTTCCTTTAACCTTTGAAAATCCCGATGATTATGATTCTCTGCAACAAGATCATATCTTACGCTTGACAGATATTCACAGTGGTATAGAAAAAGGGAGAATTGCCATTTTCAACGAAACCACAAACAGTACAATCTATGGCGTATGTAATTTTACCACTCGTCAACAAAAGATTATAAAACTGGGTGGTCTGCTTAATTATACAAAGGAGGGCGGACAATGAACAAATTAGATATGGCGTGTGAAAGCTTCCGCAAGCTTCTTCAAGAGCAGTTACAGCGAATATCCGATATGGACTCCCAAAAAACCGACTACACAAAAAAAGAAACCGTCGTCATTGGTTTGATTGACGGCGACGGGATCGGTCCCACCATTATGGAACAAGCAAAAAAAATTCTGCAAAAACTTCTGTCGGAAGAACTGAAAAACGGAACCATAATTTTAAAAGAAATACAAGGCTTGACAATTGAAAACAGATTGGAACAGAAAAGATCCATACCAGACGATGTTCTGACACAAATAAAAGAGTGTGACGTTTTGCTGAAAGGCCCTACAACCACCCCGATGGGCGGTACGATGGAAAGTGCCAACGTAGCATTACGCCGTGAATTAGATCTCTATGCCAATGTACGTCCTGTTGCTGTTCCAAATGAAGGTATTGACTGGATATTTTTCCGCGAAAATACCGAAGGTGAGTATGTTTTAGGCAGTCGTGGCATAGAATTACCCGGTATGGCGGTAGATTTTAAAGTTACCACCGACCTTGGAACACGCCGCATCGCTAAAGCGGCTTTCGACTACGCACAGCAAAATGGCAAAACTCGTGTTTCTGTCGTTACAAAAGCTAATATTATGAAAAAAACCGACGGTAAATTTACTGCTATCTGCCATGAGGTTGCAAAAGATTATCCCGAAATATCCGTAGATGATTGGTATATCGACATTATGACAGCAAATCTCGTAAATCCTGCAATCAGAAATCAGTTCCAAGTAGTATTGCTTCCAAATCTATACGGGGATATTATCACCGATGAAGCCGCACAGCTTCAAGGCGGTGTCGGTACAGCCGGCAGTTCCAACGTCGGAGACAGATTTGCTATGTTTGAAGCAATCCACGGCTCTGCTCCTCGAATGGTGGAAGAAGGATTAAGCGAATACGCAAATCCCGAAAGCATACTCCGTGCAACAGTTATGCTTCTGCGACACATTTGCCGTACTGATGTGGCAAAACAACTGGAAGACGCTCTAAATTCGTGCACTGTTACCGTTACAGGAACACCGGAGGGGGCTACGTGTAAAAATTATGGTGATGCAATAATCAACTCTTTATAACAAGTTATACATAACAAATGCCTTGTTTTGTATACACAACACGAGTGATTTCCCTAAAGGCTAACCATATTTTCACTCTTTGAACATGCCTTTTTTACTATACAACTTTCCTTTGGAAAAAGAGAAAAGTGAAGAGAACAAAAAGAAAAAGTCGCTGACGCGACTTTTCTTTTTGCCTATAGGCTACAAAAAAGATATTTTCTGGCGTTTTTGCGTATGAATTCGAATTCTCACATAAACAGTAAGTTTTTGGTGATATTCCGACTTCGTCGGAGTGATATATTTTGCTATGCAAAATGTGATATTGAAACCTGCGGTTTCAGTGATATAATATTCGCCCCTAACTGCCCGAAGGGCAATAACACTTGCGAAGCAAATATAACTGCGAAGCAATATAACTCGCCGCAAGGCGAATATAACTGAAAACGACAAGTTTCTGTCGAAACTTGTCGTTTTCTGGCGGAGAAGGAGAGATTTTGTCTTGGCGATTTCATCGCCTTCGCACTGTTGCCGTTACCGCTTCTCAATTCGCAAAAAGAATTTGCTCTTGTTCAGCGAACGGCTGCCACTCGTATTCCTCCGCTTCTTCCGCCACAGGCGGCGCGGAGAAACACTCCCTCTCTTGCCGGTTCCCGACGCTCAAGTTCAAATCTTTTTCATACCCAAAAAAATACGACGGAATGGTTTTACCATACCGTCGTATTTTTGGCGGAGAAGGAGAGATTTGAACTCTCGCGCCGGTTACCCGACCTACACCCTTAGCAGGGGCGCCTCTTCACCAACTTGAGTACTTCTCCTCGGTGAAGTGATTTCTCACTTATTCAACTTCCCTGATTATACCACATTTTAAACCATTTTGCAATAGAAAGATTATGAACTTTTCGTTAACAATGCTTTCATTTTTTGACATCATCTATGCACACCGTAAAATAATTAACACAACAATTGTTAAGGCTTTATATAAAGATATTTTATTCTGTATACATATAACTATTTCTCAAACAATTGACAATTCACACAGAAAATGTTATAATTTACTTAGTATTACATTATTTTTTATAAATTACGGAGGTTCTATAATATGGAACGTTTAAACGGAAAAGTTGCTATTGTTACCGGTGCAAACTCCGGAGTTGGAGCTGCCACGGCTATTAAGTTTGCAGCTGAAGGTGCAAAGGTAGTTATAACCGCACGTCGCGTAGCTCCCCTCGAAGAAGTTGCGACAAAAATTCGCGAAGCAGGCGGTGAGGTTCTTGCAATCGCAAGCGATATCTCTAAAGTAGATGACGCAAAAAAAGTTGTTGCCGAGACTTTGAGTGCATTTGGCAAGATTGACATTCTTATCAACAACGCAGGCGTTCTTGATTCCGGTCTTAAAGCTATTGACAAATTTACAGACGAGGATATGGATAAGGTTATCGACATTAACACCAAGGGGACTATGATAATGATGCGTGAGGTTTGTGCAGAGATGGCAAAGACTGGCGTTGGCTCTATCGTTAACGTTGCATCTGTTGCAGGTTATTACGGCACAGGCGGTGCGGCTTACGTCGCTTCCAAGGCTGCTATAATCGGTCTTACCAAACATACTGCATTGCGTTTCGCAGGTACGGGAGTTCGTTGTAACACACTCTGCCCCGGTACTATCGTTACTCCTATGGTTGCAGGTATGAATCCCGCAAATCTTGATATGGATATATTTGGTCAGATGATGAAACATAATGACCTCAAGGTTCAGCCTTGTATGCCCGATGACCTTGCAAATATGCTCCTCTTCTTCGCTTCCGACGAGTCAAGAGCTATTACCGGTCAAGCAATCGTTACCGACTTCGGCTCAACACTCTAACCTACTTTCTTTCGCAGAAAGCTTGGCAAAGAACTTGCCACTCCGGTTTGTGCAAACATTATTGACTAATTTGTAGGGCGACCATTAGTCGTCCGCCTTTTATAACACAAAATGCACTCGATTCAAAAATCGAGTGCATCTTTTTATATACAATTAGAGAGGATATAGGGTTCGCCCGTATCCTCTCTAAATATCTTATGATTCTCTCAATATATCTTCCCAGAGCTTTTCGTAGTATGAACGGATATCTGCATCAAGGTCATGGAAGTACTGCGTTTTCGGTTTATTTTCTTCTGCGGGATAAAGAATCCCGTTATCCTTCAACGAATAATCCTCGTTGTTGAGAACTGCGGTATTTGGTGTCGCATAGCATATATATTCTGCATTTGCCAATGCAACCTCAGGCTCAAGCAAAAAGTTTATATACATCAAAGCTGCCTCATAGTTCTTTGCGTTTGCAGGAATACAAACAGAGTCAACAAATATGTTTGTTCCCTCTTTGGGATAAACAAATGCCAAGTCCTCGTTTATGCTCTGCATCGTAAGAAAATCGCCTGCGTAATAGGGTGCAATAGCGGCATTACCGCCCTGCATCTTATTAAACACCTGGTCCATAACTTTACCCTGCAAAACCTTGTTCTGCTCTTTCAGCTTATTTGCCGCCTTATCCCATTCAGCCTTATCGGTAGTATTAAGGTCTATACCAAGCAAAAACTGAGAAATAGCAAAAGCATCTCTGGGGTTGTTGAATGTAAGTATATTGTCCTTATACTTGCTGTCCCACATAATGCTCCAACTGTCCGGTGTTCCCTCTACCATTGTCGTATTGTATATAAGACCTACCATACCGACACTGTAAGGCACCGAATATTCATCATTCTCATCGAAATACAGACCCTTGTATTCATCGGAAATGTTCTTATAGTTGCTTATCTTTGAAAAGTCAATTTTTTGGAGCATATTCTCATTGATAAGTCTTTCAATCATATAGTCGGAAGGGATAACAATATCATAGGATACCGCCTCACTCTTCATTTTTGCGTACATAGCTTCGTTGCTATCGTAGTTACTGTAGTTAACCCTAATACCTGTAGCGTTTTCAAAAGCCTTGTTTACATCAAGAGAGCCTTCGCTTCCGTCGGAAATATATTCTCCCCAGTTAAATACGTTTATTGTCGTACCCGCATATTCCTGCGAATATGTTGATTCAAGATTCTCGACCGTATCGTTTGCCGCCCCGCAAGAAGCAAGGCTCAACATCGACACAGTCATTATAAATGCAAGAAAAATAGCTGTATATCTTTTCATTATTTCTTAGTTTCTCCCTTCAGTTTTCTTTCGGATTTCTCTTGAAGAATGTTAATAACGATAAGCAAAACGAGTATCGTTACGAAAATCAGCGATGATAACGCATACATATCAGGCTTAACCGTCTTCTTCGTCATTGCAAATATCTTAAGGGGCAATGTCTGGAAATCGGCACCTGTGGTATAATAACTTATCACAAAGTCGTCAAGCGACAGGGTAAACGCCATCAATGCCCCCGAAACAACACCGGGCATTATTGAAGGCATTATTACCTTAAAGAAGGCTTTAATGGGTGTACACCCCAAGTCCATTGCCGCCTCGTAAAGACTAACGTCAGTCTGTCGGAGCTTTGGCAAAACGTTCAGTATAACGTAGGGCAAGTTAAAAGTAATATGAGCTATCAAAAGTGTCCAAAAGCTCAGATATTCGGCAAAGCCAAGCATTCTGCCCGCGAATACGAACAAAAGCATTAATGATACACCCGTTACAATATCGGGGTTCATCATGGGCAGGTTCGTTACGGTATTCATAGTATTGTAGAGGAACTTGCTTCTCATTTTGTAGAGACCAACCGCCGCCACCGTTCCGAGTACGGTTGCAATAAGGGATGACAGCACCGCCAATACAAGCGTATTCGACAAAGCTTCAATTATATCACTCTTTGAAAAAAGCTCTTGATACCATTTCAGCGAAAAGCCTGTAAATACGGAGGTACTTTTCGACTCGTTAAAGCTAAAAAACACCATTATAAGCAAGGGGGCATAAAGCAAAACGTATACGCAGGTGTTAAATATCTTTCCGAAAGTTTTCATATAACAAGCCCTCCCTCTTCGTCGGAGAACTTGTTCATTATAGCCATACTGATTATAATCATTATCATCAATACAAGGCTAATCGAAGCTCCTAAATTGTAGTTGTATGCCGCCTGCATCTGTCTTTCGATAGCGTCGCCGACGAGCATAATTTTACCGTCGCCAAGCTTTTGGCTGATGTAGAACGTACTAACCGAGGGAACAAACACCATTGTAATTCCCGAGATAACACCGGGTAAACTCAAAGGCATTATTACGCGACGCATCTTGTTGAAGCCGTTACAACCGAGGTCTTCCGCCGCCTCGAGCAGCGAAGGCTCAATCTTGCTCATTACAGTATATATTGGTAATATCATATATGGCAGATAGTTGTACACCATACCGAATATAACCGCCCCCGGAGTACCTATCATCTTTATAGGCTCAAGACCGATACCGGTAAGAAGATTATTGATTATACCGTTCTTTTCAAGAATATTCATCCAAGAATAAGTTCTGATGAGAAGGTTCATCCACATAGGAAGCATAACGAGCATCATCTGCAATCTTCTTGACTGTTCGCTCTGTCTGCTCAGAAAATATGCAAAGGGATAGCTTATAAGCAAACATATTACGGTGGCTAAAACGGAATACCACACCGATATAAAGAATATGTCGCCGTATTCCTTTAATTCTATTATATTATCAAATGTAAACGCACCGCTTTTGTCCGTAAATGCGTAATATCCCACAATAAAAAGGGGGACAACTATAAATATTACAGACCAAACGGTATAGGGTGCGTTTAACGCTACAGATCCCCAACCGCGTTTCTTCATTCTTCTACCTCTTCGACATCGCTCATTCTGTCCATTTCGTCGCTGTACGTACTGTAGTCGCCATACTGTCCCGAATACTTGGACTTCTTCATAACGTGGATAGCGTCAGGCTCAATATAAAGCCCAACCTTGTCGCCAACTCGACTTTCGTCGGTTGTCTGTATCATCCACTTAAAGCCCTCAACGTCTATAATTATTTCAAAATGAACGCCTCTGAAAAGAACGGAGGTTACTTCACCCACAAGCATTCCCTTTTCTACGGGAACGATATCAACGTCTTCAGGTCTTATTACTACGTCAACAGGCTCATTCTTTTTAAAGCCTTTGTCAAGACATTCAAATGTCTTGCCGACGAGAGATACACGGTAGTCCTCCTTCATAACGCCGTCAATAATATTCGATTCACCAATAAAATCGGCAACAAATGCATTTTCAGGCTCGTTATAAATATCGATAGGACTGCCTATCTGCTGAATCTTGCCCTCGTGCATAACGACAACTGTATCGGACAAAGACAAAGCTTCTTCCTGGTCATGCGTTACGTATATAAAAGTTATTCCGAGCTCTCTCTGAATATTCTTAAGCTCGTTCTGCATATCTTTGCGAAGTTTCAAATCCAAAGCCGCCAAAGGCTCGTCAAGAAGCAACACCTTCGGCTCGTTTATAACGGCTCTTGCAATTGCAACTCTCTGTTGCTGACCGCCCGACAATCTTGCTACACTTCTCTTTTCAAAGCCTTGCAGATTAACAAGCTTAAGCATATCCTTTACCTTCTGCTCAATTTCCTTTTCGGGAACCTTGCTGACTCTGAGTCCGAAAGCTATATTGTCATATACGTTATAGTTCGGGAACAAAGCGTATCTTTGGAAGACGGTATTAACAGGTCTTTTGTAAGGCGGAACGCCAAGCTCCGACTGACCGTCAAAAAAAACATCTCCCGACTGAGGCTGAATGAAACCGGCAATTATTCTGAGGGTGGTTGTTTTTCCGCAACCCGACTGCCCCAAAAGTGTAACAAACTCCTTGTCTCTTATAGACAAGTTGAGATTGTCAAGCACCTTTTCGCCGTCAAACTCCACGGTGATGTTCTTTAGTTCAATAATATTTTTCTGGTTCATTTTTTGCATCCCCCTTTGCGGTAAAGACCGCGTACAGCTTCATAGTTAAGCTCTGCGCGAACCCCATATCGGGCTAACCCAACGCCCCCGCAAAGAGTTTGTTACAACCGTATATACGCCTTGCGGTTATTTAATAAAACTTCCGCAAACTTAAACACGGCTGCAGCGTTCGGTTTCTCAATTTAAAGTCAGACTAACCTTAAAAACGGCTCTTGTTAAGAACTGCCCTGATATGTACATCTTGCCTTTTTTACGGATATAATCTACACGTGCCCGTAAGTTAGTAGAAAAAAGGTGATGATAGATTTTGTCAAACCTTTGCTTTTGACAAAAATGTTGGCACAGATGCAAAAATCGTCTATATATTTTATTTTTCGTGTACAATAATATATTATATACTTTATATACTTTTCCGTCAATAGTTTTTACATATTTTCTTGCTTAATACATGCATTTTACCTCTAAGAAATTATCATAACTAATCACATACCAAGGAGGATTCCAAAGAGGGAATATCTTAGATAGTATTTTAAAAAAATACCTATCTATAAATAGAATTTCACCTCTATGTTGTCATTATAACTATGCACATACCAAGGAGGATTCCAAAGGGGAATGCCTTAGATAGTATTTTAAAAAATACTATCTATAAATAGCACTTCACCTTTAAGTAATATGTAATAACTACGTACAAACCAAGGAGGATTCCAAAGGGGAATGCCTTAGATAGTATTTTTAAAAATACTATCCATAAATAGCACTTCACCTTTAAGTAATATATTATAACTACGCACAAACCAAGGAGGATTCCAAAGGGGGAACACCTTTGGTCGTTTGTGAGGAAGGGGTCAAGGGGAAGGAGCGAATCGAAACGCTCCTTCCCTTTGTGCCTTCTTTGCAATACTTTCTTGGCACCAAGAAAGTATGAAAAAAAGAAAGAATTTAGAATTCTTTTAAAATAATATCTCTGTTCTATTTGATATAATTTTTTAGACAAATGTATCTTAAAAATTTACACCCTTTTTATTATTCTCTTCGTCTTAACTGCTTGTACAGTATATAGAGGTGAGGTTTTGTTTGTAGAAATAATGTTTTTGTTCCCATATAAAAACAGAAAACTGCCGATTTTCATTTAAATAAAAACGACAGCTTTGTTTTATGTTTTATATGCCCATTACAGTGTCAATAGGTGTCGAAACAACTATGCCTTTTGCCTCGCTATGCATACCAAACTGTTCGGTTATAGCTTTCATTATTGTAAGCTTCTTTTCTATTTCGGTTATTATAAGCAACATTTCCTTTTCTTCCTGCATACTCATACCCCAGAAGCCCATAGTATCTTCGTCAATCATCTGACGGCTGTGTATTACCGTGCCACCACGTGCTCCCGCTTCCTTTGCAACTTTCATTACCTCGCTGCTGAAGCCTCTATTCAATATCGCCGTTATCATTGTATGGCTATTGCCCATAGTTTTTTCCTCTTCTTTCTTCTCTTCTTCTGTTCTTTCTCCCTCTGCCATCATCTGCATTAAAGCTCCGCTTGCACCGGTTACGGGCAAGGTAAATGCTATTCCACTGTCTGCCTTGCTCATTGCCAGTTCATTATGAAGCTTCTCAACCGTTATATCCGCCTTTATCTTTGGCATCAGAGCTATTAATATTCTCTTCTCCGTACTTCCAAGTCCCAGCATATCGAGTATCTCGCTTGATGCCGTTCCTTCCGCAAGCACACTGTATTTTATATGAATTCCGTCTGTCTTAAACATTTCAACTGCTCTATTAGCAGATTTTTCTGTCGTTATCAACACTAAAGTCCTGATAATCGGGCTTTTTTCCTTTTCCATTTCAATCCTCCTCCAAGTCAATAATATCGTCGCTGTCAGCGGAAACCACGATCTGCTCGATATTCTTTTCCAGTTTCTCGGTCTTGAGCCTATATACAAGCCCCATTATCTGTATCGCTATAAGTGGAGTCAATGCAACCAATGCCACAACACCAAAAGCATCTGTCATAAGATTTCCGCCCACCGCCGAGCAAGCACCTATACTTAACGGCAACAAAAACGTTGAAGTCATAGGGCCACTGGCAACACCGCCCGAGTCAAAGGCTATACCAACAAAAAGTTTCGGCACAACAAACGCAAGTGATAAAGCTATCACATATCCGGGAATCACTATCCACATTATCGATATCCCCGTCATTACTCTCAACATCGCCAAGCCTACGGACACAGATACACCCACAGACATACAGGTATTCATAGCCTTTACGGATATAGCACCGTCGGTTACGCTCTCAACCTGATGATTTAATATCTGTATCGCCGGCTCTGCCTTAACTATATAATAACCTATCAGCATACCTATAGGAATAATCGCCCAATTATAATTAATAAGTGCAAGCTGTTCCCCAAGATAAGCACCCACGGGGGCAAAACCGAGGTTTACTCCGCACAAAAATAATACAAGTCCTATATAAGTATAACCTATACCAATCAAAATCTTCGCAATCTGCTTTCCGTGATATCTTTTACAAACAAGCTGGAATATAATAAATACCGCTACTATGGGAAGCAAAGAAACAAATACCTCTTCGGCAAATTTTGGTATTCCACGCATAAACACGTTTGCAACATCTCTTGTAGTTGTTACACTTTGTATATCGGTCAGCGTATATTCAGCCGCATCAGGCTTAAAAAAGCACCCCAACACCATTACAGCAAGAATAGGACCAACACTTGACAATGCTACAAGACCGAAGCTGTCGCTGTCTGCGTTTTTGTCGCTACGAACAGATGCCAAGCCGACACCCATAGCCATAATAAATGGCACAGTCATAGGACCGGTTGTTACACCGCCCGAGTCAAAGGCAACGGCAACGAAGCTCTTTGGAACGAAGAACGACAACGCCAACAATGCCGCATAGAACACCAAAAGCATCATAGAAAGGCTAATCTGGTCTCTAATTCTGACAATAGCCAAGGCAAGAAATAATCCTACGCCTACGGCTACGGCAATTATCAGAGTGTTATTGGGAACACCGGGCACTTGCTCCGCCAGAACCTGTAGGTCAGGCTCTGAAATTGTAATAATAAAGCCCATTATAAAACCGAGAAGGAGTACTGTCAATACCCTTTTCGATTTTGACACCTGAACACCTATACCCTCTCCAAGCGGAGTCATTGCCATTTCTGCACCCAACTGGAAAAGTCCCATTCCCATTATGAGCATCAATGCTCCCGTCAGAAACAACACTATATGTCCCAGTTCCATCGGCACAAGAAATATGCTTAACAGCAATACTATCGCTGTTATAGGCAAAACGGCGGTCAGTGATTCTTTTGTTTTTTCTTTCAGCTTTGGATTCATCTCTTACCGTCTTTCGTATTTATTCTTATAATTTATTATAACAGAATTTAATAATAAAACAATAGTCTTTTGCAATATTTCGTATATATACTTTTTGGGGTGCTTGTTTTTTTAAATAGGGGATGTAAAAAAACTCAAGCAAAAAAACTTCAAAACAAAGGCTTTTAAAAAAATGGGCTAAGTAAATAACTCAGCCCATTTCTTATTTGTGTTATTGGTTAGATATTATCCGCAGTTTTGCTGTTTGAATATATCGTAACAGCTTATGCAGCAGTAAATTCGTAGCTGTCTACGAGTTGCACTTCTGCTCCGTTCATGCCTGATACACATGCATAAAGGTCAAATTCGTAGTTGCCGCCCGGTGTCAAATTTAATCCGCTGAGGTCAAGAGTACGCAAGTTATACAGATCTATATGAACCATTGATCCTTGCGTCGAAAGAGTTTCTTTTACCTCTTTTACTACTGAACCATTTTGGCTTATAACCGCTTTCACGGATATTATCTGTCTGTTTGACTTTATTACACCGGAAATCTTGCCTTGTGGAAGATCCTCTTCAAGATTCATTTTCGCAGCGTAGGTAAACTGTGCATCTGAGTTTCCTGTCGCAAGCTCGGGAATCGTTATCGGAAGCGATCCTTCAGTATACATTTCCTTAAAAGTTCTTGTTTTTACCTGTATTGAAGAAATGCTATTATTCCAAATATATCTTGTATCTCCGCCACCGGCTTGGTCTATACATTCTACTTCACTGTTCGCAAGGTCAATTTTACCTGCAGTAGTATATTTAACAGTCGGGGCTTTGTGAATCATACGGACATGACGTTGAATATTACCGTTACTATCGGTATAAGCATAAACCGTAGCATCTCCGGGTTGCAACTTAGCGTAAGCATTCGCCATCGTCTGTTCGCCATTCGCTTGTACCGTCTGCTTCGTGCTAATACCATACGTACTATTATCATAATAATTACTGTTATCGTAATTACCCACGGCAATTACACCGTTTTTACCGCCAAGACTGTTTTCTAACGAGTTCATAAGACTTATCTGTGCTCGGTTGTTCAAAACAGTGTTCCATGCAAACAACACGGAATAATAACAGTCGTTTCCGGGGAAATTCCTCGCATTTTCCACTCCGTCTAGTTCCTCTGCATCAGAAAGCCAAAGGGTAAAGATATAATCACTACTAATCGACCAAGTGTGAACCAAATTGTTTTTAATAATAGAATTTTCTTTTTCCGCTATTCTATCCTTAAAGTTCTCAAGCTGTGCCAGAGTATTGTTCACGTAGGGGATACCACGATATGTTTTACCTGCAATAAATATCGCGTACATTTCGGTCGAACCGGGTCCAATACTGTAGGCAGCTCCTTTTGCGTGGTTGGGGTTATTGTATAAAATAAATGTCTTATTAGGAGTCCACTCGATATTCATCATAGATTCCATATAACTAACTACTTTTTGTCTTGCCGCCGTTGCTCCCTCGGAGTTATACTTAGTGGTTTCATCGTAATTGTCATATACCGAAATAAGATTTGTATTCAATGCAGTTTTTGTCTCTGCAGTCTCCTTATCTCCCTCTATTGCCATTTTAGCAACATCATAAAAGCTTCTTTGGATTATATCCGAATATCTGTAATAATCTTTGCCGTTGTAGCTTATTTTCACATAAGCTCTCAAGCTGTAATCTCTGTTATAATTGTTCTCTCTTATAGCTTCATCACCAAATACAAGTGCACCAAAAGATATTTTTGAGCCGCTATATATATTTTTATCTGCTACAGCGTCATACATTTTGTATGTATTCGTATGGTCAAAAGGCTCACCCGTAACAAGCATGTCGGACGGAATCGCTATAACTCCACATTCCTTCACTTCTATTTGGGAATAATCTCCCGACGTATAATTTCCCCAACCGTACATCTGCTGTTCCTTAGTATCGGTTCTTATCCGCACGCCGTCAATATCAACATCGGGCACTGCTATTACGTCTATTTTGCCGGTGTGATATTTCTTATCACCGAAATAATAGTCTATATCAACATTCCCATTCTTTGATTCGTCGTATACAGCCCTGAATGCAGAATTATTCTTGCTGTATTCAACGGTCTGATATATGTAATTCCCGGATATCGGATTCTGATACGTTACATTTAAAACTGCTCCCTCAGCGGTAGCCTTGTCTCCGCAGAATACAAACGTGTCCGCAGAAGGTGCGTTTGTCATTATGACACCGGTTATCCAGTCAGTAGGATATTTTACCTTAGCACCCTCGGGAAGATTTGTTACAATTGTGTTTAGTCTACCATCAGGCACTCCAACGGCATCAGTTAAATCAATGTTTATATTATTAGATGCAAAACCGGTTATCTCTTCTCCATCCCACGTTTCTCGGCTTTTTATTACTATACCGGAATCAAACGTACTGCCGGAAATCTTTACATTAACCTTACAAGACTCAGTCTTAAAACCGCCGTTCCCGGTACACGCTATATATCCGCCGGAAATTTTTCCTCCGGTTATCGATATATTAACATCACCCCAATGAAAAGAATTAGGAACTGTATTGTGTGAGTTTCCATAAACATACGTAATTTGCCCACCCTCTATTTGAAGATTTACATCACCTATGCAGTCTATTTCAACTCCGCTATTGTTGGGATCCGGATTTGTCCATGTTGTGCCTATCAATTTATAAAACGTTCCGCTTTTTACGGTAACATCAACATCAGAGGTAAAACCCTCATACCTCTTGCCGCCTGCTATGGAAAGATAACGATTATTTTCTGTTGTACAGGTCAAACCTTCACCGAATACGGTCTTGTTTCCATTGCAACAGATTGCTCTGTCGGCGGAAAGACTTGTATTAATGTTCAAATTTTCCCAAACGGTAGGTCCGTTCAAAATAATATGAAAATTACCTTGCAGAATCAACTTCGCGTTATTTCTGTAATCCTCAACCTTGTTATTCTTATCCCTGTAATAACTTGTTATACGTACAGCCTTTTTAGTTATGGGAAGACAATACTCAAAGTTATCATCTCTGCCTCTGGCATTATCATTCGTAAGTGTATAATCACCGCAAATAACAACCGTTCCGCCTGTATCCGACAGTTTTTCTACAGCTTGATATAATGCCGTATTTTTGTAGTTATTTTGAGTGATACCATTCGACTCTAAGTCCCTTGCGGGATATTGGATAGGATAAAGCGGATCAGTCGCAGTTTTTCCCGTTCCGCCCACCGAGGGATTATTTTTGATGTATATGACATTCTCATCAATTGTACCGGTGTCCGCCAATACACCAAAAGCAAACATCGACAGCACTATTACAGACATCATTATCAATGTTATGCTAAAAAAGCCAAAAAAACGTTTCATTCTTGCACCTCTCTAAAATCATATATATTTATTATATCACATAGCAACAAAACAGTCAAGAAAAAGCTCTCATTTTTTTGCTATAAAATCAATACAATTTGTTTTTTTTACAATAATAACCTGTGGTTTGTGCAAAGCGTTTAGCGTGTTCACCGTGTTCGGCAGAACTCCAAAGCATGTGCTTATATTGTTGATGCAATTAACTATTACAACCAAAAGCAAGAAAATGTCCGTTTTCACGGACATTTTCTTGCTTTTATCTAAAACTTATTTCTTTTTGAAAAATCCGAAAAGTCCTTTACTTTCAGCTTCTGCAGGAGCTTCAACCTTAGGTTCTTCAACCTTGGGTGCTTCTTCTACAGGAGCTTTTGAAGCTTCGGGCTTATATTCGTCTCTGTTGTAGGGACGTCTGTTGGAATTTTCTCTATACCTATCTCCGCCGTTGTTGCGAGGTCTGTTGTTATTGTTCTGAGGGCGTCTTTCTCTTTCCTCATAGCCTTCGGGCTTGGGCATAGCATCTTTTCTGGAGAGGTTAAGTCTGCCCTTCTCGTCAGTTCCCATAAACTTAACGGTAATCACGTCGCCCTCATTGCAAACGTCTTCAACCTTTTCAACTCTCTTGTAATCGAGTTTACTAATGTGAACGAGACCTTCCTTGCCGGGAGCAAACTCAACGAACGCACCAATCGGAATAACTCTTGTAACCTTACCCGTATAGATAGCACCAACCTCGGGTTCAAATACGATACCATCGATTATCTCTTTAGCTGCATAAGCACTGTCTCTGTTTACTGCGGAAATATAAATTGTGCCGTCATCTTCGATATCAATTTTAGCACCCGTATCAGCAACAATCTTTTGGATAACCTTACCGCCGGAACCGATAACTTCCCTAATCTTATCGGGGTCAATATGCATTGTAAGCATCTTGGGAGCATATTCGGAAACGTCAGCTCTTGATTCGGGAATAGCCTTGAGAAGAATCTCATCAATAATATAATCTCTTCCCTTGTGAGTAACTTCAAGAGCATTCTTGATGATTTCCGGAGTAAGACCGTCAATCTTAAGGTCCATCTGAATTGAAGTAATACCCTTGTGAGTACCTGCAACCTTAAAGTCCATATCGCCGTAGAAGTCTTCAAGACCCTGAATATCAATCATAGTCATCCAACGTTCACCCTCGGTAATAAGACCACAGGAAATACCTGCAACGGGTGCCTTAATCGGAACACCTGCGTCCATAAGAGCAAGAGTTGAACCACAAACGGACGCCTGAGAGGTTGAACCGTTTGAACTGATAACTTCGGATACGCATCTGATGGCATAGGGGAATTCATCAACGGGAGGAAGCACGGGAACAAGAGAACGCTCAGCTAAAGCACCGTGTCCTATCTCACGTCTGCCGGGACCTCTGGAAGACTTAGCTTCACCAACAGAGTAGCCGGGCATATTGTAGTGGTGCATATATCTCTTTGTTTCTTCGGTATCAATACCGTCAAGCATCTGAGCGTCGCCTATCGGTCCGAGTGTCGCAATCGTCATAACCTGAGTCTGTCCACGAGTGAACATACCGCTACCGTGTGTTCTGTTGAACAAGCCGACTTCAGCAGCCAAGGGTCTAATCTGATCCATTCTTCTGCCGTCAACACGTTTGCCGTCTTCAAGGAGCCAACGACGAACAATCTTCTTCTGAATCTTATAAATAAGCTCACCGATAATGTCGGGCATTTCGGGATATTCTTCGCTGAACTTTTCAACGATAGCGTCTGTAATGGGCTGCATTCTCTCATCACGAACATTCTTGTCGTCTGTATCAAGAGCGAACATAACGTCCTTTTCGCAAAAATCAAATACCTTGTCAAACATATCGTGGTCAAATTCGCAAGAAGGATAATCAAACTTGGGTTTGCCTACCTCTGCGACAATAGTATTGATAAAGTTACAAATATTCTTAATCTCTTCGTGAGCTGTCATAATTGCGTTGAACATATCGTCATCGCTAACTTCCTTAGCTCCCGCTTCAATCATAACAACTTTGTTAAGGCTGCCTGCAACGGTAAGCTCAAGGTCGCTCTTTTCTCTCTGCTCAACTGTCGGATTAAGCACAATCTGTCCGTCAACCAAGCCAACAAACACACCTGCAATAGGACCGTTCCACGGAATATCGGAAATGGACAGTGCGATAGATGCACCAATCATGCCTGCAATCTCGGGGCTGTTATCGTTGTCAACGCAAAGCACGGTGAGGCTGAGGTTAACATCGTTACGCAAATCCTTAGGGAACAAAGGTCTGATAGGTCTGTCAATAACACGTGATGTAAGAATAGCCTTTTCAGAGGGCTTGCCTTCTCTCTTAAGATAACCGCCGGGGATTCTTCCCACAGCATAAAGCCTTTCCTCAAAATCAACAGAAAGGGGCAAAAAGTCAATGCCGTCTCTGGGTTTTGCACTTGCAGTTGCGGTCGCAAGAATAACCGTGTCGCCAAAGCGAACCAAGCAGGAGCCGTTTGCAAGACCTGCCATTTTGCCTGTTTCAATTACAAGCTTTCTTCCTGACAATTCATACTCGAATGTCTTAAAGTTCTCAAACATTTTCTTCCTCCGTCTTTTTTACGGTCATAGGTTTTAGCACTTAAATAGCCGTCCGGAAAATGTAATCGGGCAGATATTTAATTGCTAAACCGCTATGCCGTATTAATTAATTTTGTAAAAATATTTTGTTTTATAAACTTATAGGGCAGAACCGTAAAAATTCTGCCCCATCTAAGCGTGTTTTATTTACGGATACCGAGTTTTTCGATAATTGCACGATAACGGTTGATATCCTTCTTTGTGAGATAACCGAGAAGATTTCTTCTGCGTCCAACCATCTTGAGCAATCCGCGTCTTGAGTGGTGGTCGTTAGGATTCTTCTTAAGATGCTCTGTAAGGCTGTTGATTCTATCGGTAAGGATAGCAATCTGTACCTCGGGGGATCCTGTGTCTCCGTCGTGAAGCTTGTTAGCTTCAATAATCTGCTGTTTCTGTTCTTTCAACATAGTCTTTCACCTCATAAAATATTTTCGTACAAGCTAAGCCATGCGGTCGGTGAAGCAAAGCATTTTCGCTTTTTTGTCCGCAAACCGAGCCTACGATTTCATACCTTGTTAATATAACACAATTTCCTAATTTTGTAAAGAGCTTTGTATTATTTTACATTTTGTTTACATTTCCCGTCAGGAAAATATCTTATTCAAATCATTTCGGAGAGCGTATGCCTGCCTTCCCGTATAGTACGTAAACGGGGTCCTTGTTGTAACCGCCTGTTGCAATGCACCGTAGCTTGATGCCGCAACACTCGGATAGTACTCTCCATACATATAGGCAAAATCGTAAACGGGATTCTTGAATATTTCCTTTACATAATTATACGATTGTTCATTACGCAAAGCAAAATCAAGAAAATCTCTGGCACATGCATCGCTGAGCATAGCTCCGGTCTCATTGAATGCACGGAGCAAATCAACAGCATATTCGGTGCGGTTGTTTGAAGTCAGCACGCAAAAAACATATGCATTTTCGTTTGCAGGAGTGTAATACTTATCCTGCTCTGCATCCGCCTTAGGCATAGGCAATACGGTATAATTACCTTTTAGGGTGGATGCAACCTCCAAAGTATCAACGTAAAAAAGCACCTTTTCTTGCTCAAAAAGCTCGTATGCATTTTCTGAACCGACAAAAGAAGAAGCATCTCCCGTAATCTCTTTCAGCTTTGCAACCAGGCTGTCAAGTCTTGCCCCGTTGTTTGCAACCGCAGGCAAAGCACCTACAGATGCCGTCATATAATTCATTCCCGAAGCACCGAATACAGTTTCAATAAATTCATCATTGCTGACCGCACCGACGGATATAATATCGGGATGGTTTTCTATGCATTTCGCCTTATAGCTCAACATAAAATCAAGAGTCCAACTGCCGTTGTTCACAGCATCGTATATTTCTTGAGTGAAGCCGTATGCATCGGACACCGTCTTGTTCAGATATACGCAAGTATATGCACCGGGACTGACAGCAGCATCTCCCACCACGCCGTATATCTTGTTATTACCTGAAGCCTGTGAAGTAGCCAAAGCATTATAGCAATCCGCACTGAATACATCTCCGTAAAGAGCATTCAAGTCAGCAATCATATTACGGTTCTTTAGGTAACCCACTGCCTTTTGGGGTACGCAAACAAGGTCGGCGTAAAAAAGACCTGCATCAAGTGATGACTGAGCATCACTCAAAAAAGTATCGTACGGGGTCGTCGTAACAGTAAGATTACACCCGAGTTTGCTCGAAATAAGCATACTTTGCTGTTTCAGTGCACGACTGTAGGTAGAATCACTGTTCAGAGAAAAATCCAACTTTGTATCTTCAACAATAACGATATTGAGCCCAACACCTTCAAGATTTTTATCGGTAAAAACCTCATCCAAAGCTTTTTGTGCATCTGTCTTACTTTGTTCAAGAACATCAGGCATAGCCGGTATCTGTACGATAACTCTGTCAGTTTCAAGGCTCGTTTCGGGCGAAGTTTCTCCGCCTTCTTTTCTATCGTCTATTTCGATAACACACGATGTCATACTGCAAATACACAGCAATATTACGAGAAATAATATTCCGATTTTTTTCAGCATGTGTTTACCTCTTTTCAAAAATCACTTTATGGTATAAGTCGTTCCCTCTTTTGTGTCGGTAAGAACAATACCGCGTGCCGCAAGCTCGTTTCTGATTCTGTCAGCCTCTGCGTAATTCTTTGCCTTCTTTGCCTCAAGGCGAAGTGCAATCTGCTCCTTGATTTCTTTATCAAGCTCGCTGTCAACCTCGTTTGCGAATATCTCTTCAACATCCTCTTTATCAAGGTCAATACCGAGGATAGAATCGCAACGGATTATAAGCTCGTATATGGCGTTTGACTTTGTTTCATATCTCGCCATATTCCATACAGCACCGAGTGCCTTGGGAATATTGAGGTCGTCGTTGATAGCATCTTCAAATTCCTTTAGAAGCTTCGCAAGCTCTTCTTCACTTACGACACCGTCAGCTCCTTTGTGCTTCTTAATTTGATTCTTAAGATTTTTAAGCGACTTCTTAGCGGAGTCCATACCGTCAAATGTAAAGTTGAGCTTCTGACCGTAGTGAGCATTCAAACAGAAATATCTGAACACCATAGGAGAATATCCCTTTTCTTCAAGCTGGTCAAGAGTATATGTGTTGCCGAGGCTTTTTGACATCTTACCGCCGTCAACAAGCATAAATTCGCCGTGTATCCACCATTTAGCCGCAGGGTGCCCGAGCAAACCGCAAGTCTGTGCTATCTCGTTTTCGTGGTGTATCGGAATATGGTCAACACCGCCCGTGTGGATATCAAACTCTTCACCAAGATATTTGAGCCCCATAGCCGAGCACTCGATATGCCAGCCGGGATAACCCATACCCCAAGGAGATTCCCACTGCATAATGTGTGTGGGGTCAGCCTTTTTCCAAAGTGCAAAATCTGCGGGGTGGCGTTTTTCACTGTTTACTTCAACACGGGCTCCCGCCTGATTTTCATCAAAGTTCATTCTGGAAAGTCTGCCGTAATCCTTAAACTTCTTGATATCATAATAAATACCGTCGCTCGTTTCGTAAGCATAACCGGTCTTAAGCAGTCCTTGAACAAACTCTATCATTTCCTGAATATGCATAGTTGCCTTGGGGATAAGCTCGGGACGCTGAATGTTGAGTCTGTCAATATCTCTAAGAAACACACTTGTATAGTATTCTGCAATTTCCCAAGGAGTTTTTTTCTGCTCGCGTGCAGTTTTGTTCATTTTGTCCTCGCCGTCATCACCGTCGCTTACAAGGTGACCTACGTCGGTTATGTTCATTGCGTGAAGAAGGTCGTAGCCGTTCCACTGCAACGTTCTGCGAAGAAAGTCCATAAACAAATACGTTCTCATATTGCCTATATGTGCATAGCCGTAAACCGTGGGTCCGCAAGAGTAGATCCTTACAGTTTTTTCTTTAAGAGGTGTAAAATCCCCCTTTTGTCTTGTTAATGTGTTGTAAAGTTTCATTTATCTATTGTCTCCTATTTAAGTAAAAATATACGTTTGTCTATAATCGGGGACACCGCCCCCTCGCTCACAACCTTTTGTAAAAGGTTGACCAAAACCTCAATCAGCTAAAAAAGAAAATACGCCCAATTTAAAGTTTTTGAGAATTTGTCTTATCTTCAAGCTCTTTAATTCTTGCTTCAAGTTCAGCCATACGCTGAGCAACAGGGTCGGGCACGTGAATATGGTCGAGGTCATCAGACACCCTGACGTTGTTGCGTTTAACAATTTTCGCGGGTATTCCCACAGCAGTGCAGTTTTCGGGTACCTCGGTCAAAACAACTGCGTTAGCGGCAATCTTAGTACCGTCGCCTACTTTGAAAGGTCCAAGCACTCTTGCCCCCGCACCCACCATAACATTATCACCTAACGTTGGATGTCTTTTTCCGGTATCTTTACCCGTACCGCCGAGGGTTACTCCTTGATAGAGTGTGCAGTTATCGCCGATCTCGGCAGTTTCGCCGATAACAACGCCCGAGCCATGGTCGATAAACAAATTCTTACCAATAGTCGCACCGGGGTGGATTTCGATACCGGTTATCGCCTTTGCCCCCTGACTTATAAGACGGGCAGAAAATTTGTGGTTATTCTTATAGAGCTTATGCGAAATCCTATGTGCCCAAACTGCGTGAAGACCCGAGTAAAGCAAAAGAACTTCTGCGGTACTCGAAGCCGCCGGGTCTCTCTCCTTGACAGTCTTAACGTCTTCGGCAACCGTATTTTTAATATTATTGACAAATTTTGCCGTTTTACTGTTTTTGTAATATTGCTTTGCTACCTTGACAGGTTCGCTTGTTATAACGTCTGCTATAACATCAAAAACATCTTTTTTAAAATAATTTTTCATAACACAATGTCTCCCTTCAAAAAACAAAAATCCGCCTTTGATATTACTCAAAGGCGGCACATTCCGCGGTTCCACTTCGGTTTATAACTTGCGTGTCTGTTATCGCTGACAAAACGGGTGTGATTAACACCTGCTCACGGGCGCACTTCCGTCTCGGCGGGTATGCATCTTACACCTAAGCAATGCACTCTCTGAACCCTTTTAATAACCTATATCCGACGGCATTTTCCCGATCACTGCATTATTTTTCTTATACTATATTATACACATCTTTTTCCATTTGTAAAGTGTTTAAGAAAAATATTAACAAACTTTAATCCTCTGTTATTTCAAATAAATCGTTTGGCGTACAATTAAAAAGCAAACACATAGTTTCAATATTTTCATAACGAATGGATTTAGTTTCATTATTTACCATTTTGTTGAAATTCTGATAACTCATTCCAAGCTGCTTATACAGCCAATATTTTGTCTTTCCGTTCTTTTTTAATAAATCCAAAACCCTTAACTTTATCATAAGATACTTCCTCGTTATATATTTTTTAAATAGTATCTTATTTTTTCACTTTACATATAGATTAATACGTTATATAATGTGTTAGTCTATACAGAACGAAAGGAATGATTATTTTGATTGAAAAAACCTGTTGCATAAGCGGACACAGAAATATACCTTTACACAAACTGATTATGTTAAGAAAAAAGATACGAAAGACTCTTATTTCATTGGTTGACAACGGAATAGTATATTTCGGTTGTGGCGGTGCCGTAGGTTTTGATACTATAGCCGCCGAAGAAATACTTCGCTTAAAGAAGAAAAAAACGCATATAAAACTGATAATGGTTTATCCATGTAAAGACCAAACGAAATATTGGTCAAAAAAAGACAAAAAAAGATATTTAAAAATTAAAGACAAAAGCGACAAAATCGTTTATACATCCGAAAACTATGACAACACATGTATGTATAAAAGAAACAGACACCTTGTTAATTCAAGCAGTATTTGTTTGTGTTATTTAAAGAAACAATTCGGGGGAACATTTTACACCGTAAACTATGCCTACAGAAAAGGATTAAAAGTAATTAATCTAGCAAATAAGTATTTATTATAAGAAAAATATGACAAAAAATGTTTGTATTAACGATAAAAATGTTATATTACCGATTGACAAGTTTAATTATATTATGTATAATATTGGTGTATTTTGTTTTGTCGGAGGAAAATGCGGTATGACACGTTGTATGTGCTGTTGCAAATCAAACACAATTTGCTCATCTTCACAGCCTTGTTGCACCCATTTCGGCAAAACTGCACAGTATAACTGCAACTCTTTAACGATAGCAAAATAAAAGGACATTCACCCTAAGAATGTCCTTTTTGTGTTTCGTTTTAACTAATATTTACATAAATCAGGAGGGCAACCATATGAAAAAAGTAGCTGTAATTATGGGAAGCGACAGCGATTTCCCCAAGGTAAAAATTTGTCTCGAAAAGCTGAAATATTTCGGTATTCCGTTTGAGACTCACGTGTATTCCGCACACAGAACGCCTGACGAAGCGGCAAGTTTTGCAAAAAATGCAAAGGCTAACGGTTTTGGCGTTATTATCAGTGCGGCAGGTATGGCGGCACACCTCGGCGGTGTACTTGCGGCATATACCACACTTCCCGTTATAGGAATTCCCGTAAAAAGTGCATCTTTCGACGGAATGGACGCACTCCTTTCTACCATAATGATGCCTCCCGGCGTACCCGTTGCAACGGTAGCAGTTGACGGCTGTGCAAATGCGGCTATTCTCGCCGCACAGATAATCGCCCTTTCAGACGATGAACTCGCAGAAAAGCTTGAAGCGGAAAAGGTTAAAATGGCTGAAGGCGTAAAACTCAAGGACGCAAAGCTCCAAGAAGAAATCAAAAATATATAAGTTTTATCGGTTAAGATTTCGGAGGAAAAATAATATATGTTTGGAAAGATCCATGAAGAATGCGGTGTATTCGGTATATTCGACCCCGCAAAGAAACTCAATGTAACTCAGATAACATATTCGGGACTTTACGCATTACAGCACAGAGGACAGCAGTCCTGCGGTATCGCCGTAAACAACAATGGTATGATTTATAACCACAATGACGAGGGATTGCTCAACGAGGTGTTCAACGAGATGATCCTCAACTACCTCAAGGGTAACATAGCAATAGGCCACGTGCGTTATGCGTCTGCCGACAACAAGGGACGTGAAAACAACCTTCCCTACGTTTCAAAATACACAAAAGGACAGATAGCGATATCTTTCAACGGCTCACTTGTAGGGGCAAACGAGATACGTGCAAACCTGGAAGAATCGGGGGCTATGTTCCACACTAACTCCGACGCTGAAATAATTGCATATATGGTATCCCGCGAAAGACTTAAAACAGTATCTACAGAACAGGCACTTATCAATATTATGGACAGACTTTCGGGTGCATACTCTGTAGTTATAATGACACCTAACAAGCTTATCGCCGCAAGAGACCCCAAGGGTTTCAGACCTCTTTGTATGGGTTCGCTTAATGATGCCGTTGTATTTGCTTCGGAGTCTTGTGCGATAGATGCTATCGGCGGTAAATTTATCCGTGATATTCAGCCCGGTGAAGTTGTTGCGGTCACAAAAGACGGCGTTGAATCTTACGCAGAAAAATGCGGTCAGAAAACTACCGGCTGTATTTTTGAACATATCTACTTTGCAAGACCCGACTCCGTTATCGACGGACAGAGCGTACATTTTGCAAGACAGGCAGCAGGAAGATGCCTTGCAAAGAGAGATTCCAAAAATATTGCCGATATAGTAATCGGCGTACCCGACAGTGGACTTGACGCAGCTTTGGGATATGCCGCAGAATCGGGTATTCCCTACGGTGTAGGATTGAATAAAAACCGTTACATCGGAAGAACATTCATTCAGACAGGTCAGGGCGAAAGAGAGAACTTAGTAAGACTCAAGCTCAATCCTATGCCGGCGGTGCTGAGGGGCAAGAGAGTTGTTGTTGTTGACGACTCTATTGTAAGAGGAACGACCTGTGCACACCTAATCGAGCTTATCCGCCACGCAGGTGCAACGGAAGTACATTTCCGTATATCTTCTCCCCCATTTCTCAACCCTTGCTATTTCGGCACGGATATTGCATCAAGAGACAAACTCATTGCCTGCCGTCTCACACTTGACGAAATCAGAAAAGAGATAGGTGCAGATTCCCTTGCATACCTTGCTGTAGAAGACCTTAAGGATATAGTAAGCGACTCCAACATTGAGTTCTGCGATGCTTGCTTTACGGGCAACTATCCTGTAAAAGTGCCGGGAGAAAACTGATATGAAACAAAAAAATATTGCCGTTCTCGTTTCGGGCGGCGGAACAAACCTACAGGCAATTATTGATGCATACAAGGCGGGCAAGATAACTAACGGAAAACTCTCTTTAGTTCTTTCGAGCAATGAAAAGGCTTATGCATTGGAAAGAGCCGCAAACAACGGAATCGAAAGCTGTGTTATTAAAAAGGGGACTGACAGAGAGGCTTTTTCGGATGCTATCTTTGAAAAGCTTGAAGAATACGACATTGATATCATTGTATTGGCAGGCTTTATGCACATATTAAGCGGCAAAATCATTGAGAAATATACAAACAAGATACTTAACGTACACCCTGCACTTATTCCAAGCTTTTGCGGAGAGGGATTTTACGGACTCCATGTTCACGAGGCGGCTTTAGCTAAGGGCGTTAAGGTGACGGGGGCTACCGTTCACTTTGTAAATGAGATTGCAGACGGCGGACCTATCATTCTGCAAAAGGCGGTTTGCATAGAAGAAGACGACACACCCGAGACGTTGCAGAAAAGAGTTATGGAAAATGCGGAATGGGAGATTCTTCCCCGTGCTCTTGACTTGCTTTGCAACGAAAGACTTACAGTTGAAAACAATATAGTAAAAATAAAAAATTAACCATAAAACAAGAGAGGTAAAACATGAAAAAGCGTGCTATAATAAGCTTATCAGACAAGACGGGCGTTGTTGAATTTGCAAAACGCCTCGAAAAATTAGGCTATGAGATCCTTTCAACAGGCGGTACTGCAAAAACTTTGACAGACAACGGCGTTGCAGTTACTAACGTTTCTGATGTTACAGGGTTCCCCGAATGTCTCGACGGACGTGTTAAGACTCTTCACCCCATGATTCATGCAGGTATTCTCGCTATGAGAGGCAACGAAGAACACATGAAACAGATCGAAGAACTCGGTGTAACACCTATCGATGTTGTTGCTATCAACCTCTATCCTTTCAAGGAAACAATCTTGAAGGACAATGTTACACGCGAAGATGCTATTGAAAACATCGACATCGGCGGTTCTACAATGCTTCGTGCAGCTGCAAAAAACTGGCAGGACGTTGCAGTTATCGTTGACCCCGTTGACTATGACACCGTAACAAGCGAACTTGAAGCAAACGGCGAGGTTTCAAAGGATACAAAACTTAAATTATCTTACAAAGTATTCGAGCATACAGCGGCTTACGACACACTTATTTCGGGATATCTCAGAAAAGAAAGCGGTATGCCCTGCTTCCCCGAAAAGCTCTCTCTTACTTACGAAAAGGTAAGCGAAATGCGTTATGGCGAAAACCCCCATCAGGCAGCAGCATTCTACCGCGAGGTAGGCAAGGGCTTTGAGGGAACTTTGGCTGCGGCTGAACAGCTCAACGGAAAAGAACTATCCTATAATAATATTAACGACGCAAACGGTGCTCTTGATACAATCAAAGAGTTTGGCGACGATATATGCTGTGTTGCATTGAAGCATGCAAATCCCTGCGGCGTAGGTATAGGCGAATCGGTTTATGAAGCATATATGAGAGCATACGAGGCTGACCCCGTATCTATTTTCGGCGGCATCGTTGCATTCAACCGCAAGGTTGATTCCAAGACAGCTCAGAAGCTTGCTGAACTCTTCCTTGAAATTATTATCGCTCCCGAATACGATGCAGAAGCTCTCCAAGTTCTCTGCACAAAGAAGAACCTCCGTGTTCTCCGTCTCCCCGAAATTGCAAAACCGAACAGAAAAGAAATGTTCGATATGAAGAAGGTTGCAGGCGGACTACTCGTTCAGGAACTCAACACAGAAATGTATGATGATGCTGACGTTAAGGTTGTTACCGAAAAGTCTCCTACGGCAGAACAGCTCCGCGATATGAAGTTTGCTATGAAGGTTGTTAAACACACCAAATCCAACGGCATAACTCTTGCAAAAAACGGTGCAACCGTAGGTATTGGCCCCGGTCAGACAAACAGAATCACAGCACTTGAACTTGCAATTAAGTACGGCGGCGAAAAAGTCGTTGGAAGCGTCATGGCAAGCGATGCATTCTTCCCCTTCGCTGACTGCGTAGAAGCGGCTCACAAGGCCGGAATAACAGCTATCATTCAGCCCGGCGGAAGTATACGCGACCAAGAATCCATTGATGCATGCAACAAGTACGGCATTGCAATGGTATTCACAGGCAAGAGACACTTCAAGCATTAATCCATAAATGATTTACGGGCTGATAGCTTAATGCTATCAGCCCGTTTATTGTATTGGTGAGTTATACTATCAAGTGCAACGGTAAAAAAGTAATAGGGGCTAAGTTCAATGACTCAGCCCCTATTATTTATTACTGTATTTTCTTACATTACCCATTTTACAACATTGGAATTTTTCTCAAAGTTGCGAACAGCATCTTCTGCCGCATAGCCGAGAGCTGCCATTCCGTATACAAGGTGGTCGGCAGGCACGCCTATTTTATCAAGCTCGGCTCTGACACCGGGATCATCGCAAACGCCCTTAAACTGGTTTATCCAAACGGAGCCTATACCAAGAGCATGTGCGGCAAGGAATATATTTTCCATAGCCACGGCACAGTCTTCAACACCGAGAGCGTTGTCCCTCGGGTTTGAGCAGAGTATTACCGCATTGGGTCTGTAAAAGCAATATCCTTCATCCCTGCCCAGTTTTACACGTAAGCACTTTGCAAGTGCCTCTATAATTTCTGCATTTTGCACAACGGTAAACTGCCATAACTGTCTGTTCATAGCACTGGGGGCGTGATATGCAGCTTTTACTATCGTTTCAAGGTCCTCTCTTGCAATTTTTTTATCGGTAAAACTGCGTATACTTCTTCTTTCAAGGAGACACTTAATTGCATCCATACTATTCCTCCTAAATACTTATGCGTTATTTTTTAAATATTCAACGTACTCTTCAAGACACATATCAAGGTCTTTCATTCTTGTCGCGTGGTATCTGCCGACATATCTGAAATGCCATGGCTCATACATAATACCGCCCGTTTCTTCCATTTTATCCTCGGGATATCTGAGAATAAAGCCGAATTTGTGGCAGTTTTCGGCAAGCCATTTTGCCTCAGGTTCGTTTTTGAAAGCCTGCCCGGCCGAAGTCAATGTGTGCATATCCACGCAAAGCCCCGCCTGATGTTCGCTTGTGCCGGGACGGTTTGAATAGGTGGCAACAATCTTTTCTGCTTCTTCCCGACTGTATCCCTTGTTCATTTCATTCACAAGATAACGGTCATAAAAGAGCTCTCGCTGATACTCATAGGTTCTGTACGCACTCATAACCGACAGAGGATATCCGCTTGGGGTATTCGTTCTTACCATACCGCAGGCATCAGCCTCAAGCATAAGAGCCTCGAGGGCTTTTGCCGCATATTCTTGCAACTGCTGTGCTTTTCTCTGCCCGTCTTTTCTCGTACTTTTAACATCAACGAGATTCGGTGGCACATAATCTGCAGAAAGAGGATTTTCCGAATTAACAAGAATAAGATACGCATCCCGTTGTTCGCCCGTAGGATTCATATACATTTCAAACGCCGACAGGTCAGCCTTAAACTCCGGAATGGGGGCTGACAGCTCAGGCGGAACGGTTTCGGGAGCTGTCGTCTCGTTGGTTTCGGGTGCTGTAGTCTCACCGATGCTTTCTTCCGGCGTATTCACCGTAGTTTCTGCTCCTGATTCATTATCGCCCGTCTCGGATTTATCACTTTTAATAAAACTGACAAGAAAACAAAATGCACCGATTACCATTATTACCGCAAGAATAATAAGAAGCCATAAAAATTTATCGCTACCATTTTTCTGTGAATACGACGCAGGACTGCGTCGTCTGTAACCATCTTTACCTACAGCAGCTCTGACTGTATTTCGGGGAGCATTCCCGGCAGAACGGGTTACAGATCTCGCTCTGTTTGCATACGTTCCGTTTTCTCGGCTGTGTACGGTTTGAGCCTTTACCCTTTCCACGTCATAAGTTCCGTAAATTCTGGGCTTATTTGAGGAGTTTCTGTTATTACTGTTCTTTATTTCCATTTTGAATCACCTGAAATAATTTAACTTTGCGGAGACACCGCAGGCGTTAAGGGAATAAAATAGCATTTCCCTTTAATTTCCTCGGAAAGCTCAAACTCCGATATAGAAGTACTGTCTTCAACCGGCTTCAGCCTAAAACCGATCTCCGCTTCGTCAAAGTGCCCCGCCTCATTTCTTGCAGTATCACGGAGTATTGACAGTATATTTTCCTCTTCATCAAAGGATATTTCCATACCGTTTACATATTCATTGAAAAATTCAGCAGGCACAAACAGAGAGCCGTCAAGATTTAAAACATTACTGTTAAGCCTTACTTCCGTGCCGTTTATTTCCGCAAAAGGAGTGCCTGTCTCAAAACAAACGCTTTCTCCCGTTTTTTCGTTGGTAATAAACCTGAGCCACTTGCGGTCACCCGTCATAATAAAACCGAATTTCTCGGATATAGCCGTCATATTGACGTACAATTCGCCATCGATGACATATTTTTCGGTGTCGACGACAACAGCTTTAAGATCCTTTGCCTCATGTTCAAGACACAGCTTCAGTCTAAGACCGTCATAGGCTGATGGCTCTGTCGCCGTCAAATTGGTGTAAAAAGCAAGTGAAATCACCCCCGCCACAGCCGCAAAGACAATGACGAACAGTACGGCATATGCGACAAAAACTCTGCTGATGCCCTTCTTTTTCTTTTTGATCTTATAACCCTGAGCCTTTTTCGCACTTCTTCTTATCTCGGGAGAATCCGGATCGATCCTCTTGGTCTCTCTTAAGGCACGTCTTTTCGAGGGAGTCTGCTCGTTGATATTCATTTTCGGAGAAGATGAGCGTCTCAAAGCTTCTCTCGGCTGTTCGGGAGTACGGGTAACGGGAGCTCTTTTTATTCTGCTTTTGTTTCCGTTATTCTTTTGCGGAATATCGGGTTTTCTTTTTGCCGCCAATACATCTCACCACACATTACGTCAAATAATATTTCTACCAATTATTTATATATTATAGCATACGGCAAGAAAAATTGCAATAGAATTACAAAATGTTCTTTCTGCCCCCCCAAAAAGAAAGCAATGCAAAAAGGCAGTAAAAGATAGGACGAAAAAAATTAAAAAAAGCCTTGACAAGTCGAAGGTGGTGTGTTATAATCACAAGGTAAAAAAAGAAGCAGAACGCTCCGTTCTCACCCGTAGAGCATAAGACTTGTACGAGGTTAATAAAATGACATAGGGATTAAATTATATCTCTGTGTGTGCATTTTTGTACGGAGTTGTTGCTGATTTCGTGCATTTTTTATTTTTTGTGGAGGTGTTTTATAATAAAAAACACAAGTGCTAAGGACAACATCATAAACGAGGATATAAAAACAGAGCTCAAATGCTCCGACTCAAAGATGTTCAGAGTAATTTCAAACGAAGGCGAACAGCTTGGTATGCTGACCTTTATCGATGCATTGGAAAAGGCGTACGACGAAGACCTTGATCTGGTACTTATGTCGGCACAGTCCGATCCCCCCGTGTGCAAGATCATGGACTACGGAAAATTCCGTTTTGACCGTGACAAACGCGAAAAGGAAGCAAAGAAAAAACAGCAGACTATTGAAACGAAAGAAATACAGCTTTCGTGCAGAATTGACGTAAACGACTTTAATACCAAGGTCAACCACGCTCACAGATTTCTCAAGGGTGGCGACAAAGTAAAAGTTATTGTCAAATTCAAGGGACGTCAGATGACACATCTCGACATAGGAAAACAGCTTCTTGAGCAGTTCAAGGAAGCGTGCAGCGACCTGGGCACCGTAGAAAAGGCACCCGTACTTGAAGGTAGATTTATGTCAATGATGATAGTTCCCGCAAAGAACACAAAATAAAAATTACACAAAAAAATGTAAAGTATTGCGGTACCGAAAAGGAACACGGTACAACATCGCATAAAATACGAAAGGAGTCCATTACTATGGGAAAAATGAAAACACACAGCGCCTCTGCCAAAAGATTTACTCTCACAAAAAGCGGCAAGGTAAAAATCAACCATTCGCATCACCGTCATAACCTCGGTCTTAAGAACGCAAAGCGTAAGAGAAGCCTCAGAAAAGCAGGTTACCTCAGCGAATCTATGGCACCGACAGTTAGAACACTTATTAAATAATTGATAAAACGATTGAAAACAGGAGGAAAAAACAATGGCAAGAGTTAAAGGCGCTATGATGACTCGCAAGAGAAGAAATAAAATACTCAAGCTCGCTAAAGGCTACTGGGGCGCAAAGAGCAAGCACTTCAAGATGGCTAAGCAAGCTGTTATGAAGAGTGGTAACTACGCATACATCGGCAGAAAGCAGAAGAAGAGAGACTTCCGTGCACTTTGGATCACCAGAATTTCCGCACAGGCAAAGGTAAACGGAATCAACTATTCACAGCTTATGCACGGTCTTAAGTTGGCAGGTATCAACCTCAACAGAAAGATGCTTGCAGAGATCGCAGTATCCGACAAGGAAGCATTTGCTGCAATCGCAGAAAAGGCTAAAGAAGCACTTAAATAAGTTATAATACTAACAAAAACCCGGATTTTCCCGGGTTTTTGTGCTACAATCGACAAAGTATTTTTTTATCGAAAATTGGTACAAGAAAAGATAATAGGATATTATTTTCTCAAAAAAGGGGGTTAAATTTTTGGACATCATAACAAGCCGAAACAACGGACTTATTGTTGAGACGGCAAAATTAAAAGAAAAAAAATACCGAGACGAAATGAAAACCTTCCTTTTTGAGGGAATAAAGCTTACACGCGAGGCTATAGCTTCAAACGTTGAGATTACGCATATTTTTTTGACCGAAAAATGTGCTGAAAGGTATCCCGACCTTGCAAAACAGAGAAATGCCGTAATTATATCCGACTCAGTTTGCTTGAAAATATCGGAGAACAACTCTCCCGAAGGCATTATATGCACGGCAAAATATATGGACAGCCTTCATAAGAATTATACCTCAGCAGAAGAAATCGACTTAAAAGCAAGCTGCTTGATACTTTCGACGATCCAAGACCCGGGAAACTTAGGCACTATTGCAAGGACATCGGCAGCTTTTGGTAAGAAGACGCTTATTTTGTCAAAAGACTGTGCGGATATATATAATCAAAAGACTATCAGAGCTTCAATGGGAGCTATATTCAGAACGAAAACTTACAGAACAGATGAACTCTGCAAGACAATAAAAGAAATTAAACAAAGGGGACAGTCCATTTATGCTACGGCACTCACCGAAAAGGCTCTGCCCTTAAGCTCGGTAAAGGAACCAAAAAACTGTTGCTTTGTAATGGGTAACGAAGGACACGGGCTTTCGAGTGAAGTGATCGACATCTGTACAGGAACTGTTATTATCCCCATGGAAAAGGATGCGGAATCGCTCAACGTTTCATCGGCGGCATCCGTTATTCTTTGGGAAGCGTATAGGTAAGAAGATATATGGAAAATTTACTTTATTGGGTTTGGCTGAGTGAAAAATGCACTCCCGACACCCCTCTTTTCAGTATTCTTTATCACACTTTCGGCTCTGTTGAAAAAATATACTCAGCTACCGAAGAAGAATTGCAGGGTATATACGGCATATCCGAAAAAAATATTAAATCTCTGGCAGACAAAAGCACGAACAAAGCAATGAATATACTGAAAAGCTGTCAAAAAGACAATATCGGTATACTGCCTTATACCGACGAGCTGTTCCCTTCCAGACTCAGAACAATTAAAAATCCCCCCGTACTGTTATATTATAAAGGCAGATTGCCCGAATTTGATAAAGAGATATGTATAGGAACAGTCGGAACAAGAACACCATCTTCATATGGATGCCGTTGTGCATACGAAATAGCATTCGACCTTGCTCTCAGCGGAGCATACGTTATTAGCGGTATGGCATTCGGTATCGACTCCGTATGTCACGGTGCAGCTCTTGATGCAGGCGGAAAGACTGTTGCGGTATTGGGGTGCGGTGTTGACGTTGTTTATCCGAAAGAAAACGCCGATCTTTATTCAAGACTGTGTATGAGTGGAACTATCATATCCGAATATGCTCCGGGCACAAAGGCGACACGCTATTCTTTCCCCCAGAGGAACAGAATAATAAGCGGTCTGTCTTTGGGAACACTTATTGTAGAAGCACAGTTTAAAAGCGGAGCTATGATAACTGCAAAAAAGGCGGCTGAACAGAACAGAGATGTATTTGCAATTCCGGGAAGGGTAGGCGAATTTAACAGCCTCGGCCCTAACAGTCTTATACAATCGGGTGCAAGATCAATATCCAATGCCGAAGATATATTGAAGGAATACGAATTCCTTTACCCCGAAAAAATACGCACGATTCGGACTGCCAATGCAAAAAACAACCCCTATGCAAACACAAACGAAGCAATAAATCTTAAGACTTCAAAAAGGCTGCAAACAAAGCTGCCGGCAGAAAAAGAGGCTCCGATCGCGGAAGAACTGCCCCCCGAAGAAACAATTCAGATATTCAAAAATCTTCCTACGGAGCAAAGAAACATTTGCTTGTGCCTATCGAAAAACGCTCCCGTCAGCCTTGAAGAAATTGTAAATATTACAAATTTTTCCGTTTCGGAAACGATGTCGTCATTGACAATTTTAGAAATACAAGGTATAGTAAAAGCTGTGCCGGGCGGAGGCTTTCTGCTGGCATAATAAAAATCATAAAAACTTATCCCAAATTTTTTGAGGTGTATATATGTCAAATCTCGTAATAGTTGAATCCCCTGCAAAAGCAAATACAATAAAAGGTTATCTCGGCAGCGGCTACAAAGTAACCGCCTCCAAGGGTCACGTAAGAGACCTGCCGAAGAGTACCCTCGGCGTTGATATTGAAAATAACTTTGAGGCACATTATATAAACATAAGAGGAAAAGGACCCCTTATCACCGAGCTCAGGAAGGAAGCGAAGAACGCAAACAAAGTATTCCTCGCAACTGACCCTGACCGTGAGGGAGAAGCAATATCATGGCATCTTGCGGCGGCATTGGGTATTGATCCGGCAAAGGCAAAGAGAATATCCTTCAACGAAATCACAAAGACAGCTGTTAAAGCGGCAATAAAGGATCCCAAACCCATAAATATGAATCTTGTAAACTCTCAGCAGACAAGACGAATCTTAGACAGAATAGTTGGTTATAAGGCAAGTCCGTTTCTTTGGAAAACGTTAAAAAGCGGACTTTCCGCAGGACGTGTTCAGTCTGTTGCGACCCGACTTATTGTTGAACGTGAAGAGGAGATAAGAGCATTTGTTCCTACTGAATATTGGACAGTTACAGCCCACCTTCTCACAGAAAAATCAAAGACATTCAAGGCAAATTTTTACGGCGATAAAAACGGCAAGATAGAGCTTCACGACCAAGAGGAAACCGACAAGGTCTACAACGCGGTCAAGAACAGCGATTTTGTCGTAGTCTCGGTAAAGAAGGCGATAAAAAACCGAAATCCTGCCCCGCCCTTTACAACATCGACTCTCCAGCAGGAGGCTTCAAGAAAACTTAACTTCCGTTCACAGAAGATTATGCAGATCGCTCAGGAGCTTTATGAAGGTATAAATATCGGAAGCGAAAACGGCGGCGTACACGGTCTTATAACCTATATGCGTACCGACTCACTCCGTATATCCGGAGAAGCATCCGCAAGTGCCGAAAGCTATATCAAGGCAAAGTACGGAGAGGAATATTACCCTGCTCAGAAGAGATATTATAAGTCAAAATCTACAGCACAGGACGCACACGAAGCTATTCGTCCCTCTTCGCTTGATTTTGAGCCCGAGCGTATTAAGAAATATCTTTCAAGCGACCAATACAAGCTATATAAGCTTATATGGGATAGATTTTTAGCATCACAGATGGCATCGGCACAGCTTAACACGGTTAATGCCGAGATAGATGCAAACGGATATATTTTCCATTCAAGCGGCTACAATGTAAAATTCCCCGGCTTTTTGTCGGTATACGATCCCGGCGATTACGGTGAATTTGCAGATACCGAAAAGCAGACAAAGCCCATTGAGATAAACGAGGGCGAAAAGCTTGAATGCAGTGAGCTTTTACCCGAACAACATTTCACGGAACCTTCCCCCAGATATACCGAAGCTTCGCTTGTTAAACAGCTTGAAGAAAAAGGGATCGGCAGACCTTCGACATACACTCCAATTATTACTACGATTATTGCAAGAGATTATGTAACACGCGAAGGCAAATCACTTAAACCCACTTATCTCGGTGAGATGACAACAAAGCTTATAATGGAAAATTTTCCCGAGATCATTGACTACAAATTCACAGCCCAGATGGAAGATAAACTCGACGCTGTCGAAAACGGAAACGACAATATGCTCCATATCCTGTCAGAGTTTTACGATGGATTCAAGGTAAGCCTTGCGAAAGCGGAAGAGGCGGCAAAGAACGGCGAGATAGATATTCCGCCCGAAGAGATTGATATTATCTGTGAGCATTGCGGCGTTAAGATGATAGTTAAGAACGGCAGATATGGCAAGTTTGCCGCCTGCCCCAACTATCCCGAATGTAAGAACACAAAGCCGCTTGACAAGGACGGCAAGCTGAAAGAACCCAAGAAGGAAAAGGAAACAAAAGAGACGGTATCCACGGGTATGATATGTGAAAAATGCGGCTCCGAAATGGTTATCCGTTCAGGCAAGTTCGGATCGTTCTATGCCTGCTCGGCATACCCCAAGTGCCGTAACACAAAGCAGATATCCAAAGAGACGGGCATATCCTGCCCTATCTGCGGCTCAAAGATTATAACAAAGCAGGGCGGTAAAAAGCATATTACTTTCTATAGCTGCGAAAAATATCCTGACTGTAATTTCTCATCATGGGATATGCCGACGGGCGAAAAATGTCCTCAGTGCGGTGACGCACTTCTGGTGAAGAAACGCAAAAAGCTAATATATTGCAGAAACGAAAAGTGCGAATACAGCCGCCAAGAAGAAAAAAATACAAAAGATGAAAAGTAATAAGATAAATATATTCGGTGCAGGACTTGCAGGCTGTGAAGCGGCTTACCAGGCGGCAAAACGAGGGGTATACGTTGACCTTTACGAGATGAAACCCCAAAAAAAGACTCCTGCACACACATCGGATAATTTGGCTGAGCTTGTATGCTCCAACTCCCTCCGAAGCAATGTTTTGACAAATGCAGTTGGACTGCTGAAAGAGGAGCTGAGGCTGATGGATTCTCTGATAATGAAGGCAGCATACGCAACACAGGTTGAAGCAGGCTCGGCTTTGGCTGTTGACAGACATAGGTTTTCCGAATATATTACAAACGAGATAAAGAATAATCCCCTTATCAACCTTATTGAAGAAGAGGTCAGTTCTATCCCCGAAGACGAGATAACGGTTATTGCGACCGGTCCTTTGACGTCCGATGTTTTTTCGGAATATCTTGAAAGTTTTCTCGGAAAGAGCCACCTTTCTTTCTTCGATGCTTCAGCACCGATAGTGGATCGTTCGACACTTGACATGAACAAAATATATGCGGCCTCCCGATACGGTAAGGGTGAGGCGTCATATCTGAACTGTCCCATGACAAAAGATGAGTACGATGCATTTTACAATGCCCTAATCAATGCTGAAGAAGCACACTTGAAAGAGTTTGACTCCGACTCTCAGAAAAAACCTAATGTTTTTGAGGGCTGTATGCCCGTTGAGGTTATGGCGAAAAGGGGGTATGATACCCTTCGCTACGGACCTCTTAAACCGGTAGGTCTGCCAGACCCCAAGACCGGCAAGGACCCTTATGCGGTTATTCAACTTCGTCAGGAAAATGCCGAAAAGACTATGTATAATCTGGTTGGCTTCCAGACACACCTGACCTTCGGTGAGCAGAAGAGGGTATTTTCGATGATACCCGGACTCGAAAATGCAACCTTTCTCCGTTACGGAGTTATGCACAGAAATACGTTTATAAACTCCCCCGCCTGCCTGAACCATTTTTATGCAATGAAAAACAAGCCAAATGTATTTTTTGCAGGACAGATGACAGGGGTTGAAGGATATGTTGAGTCAACATCAAGCGGCTTTGTTGCAGGCGTAAATGCGGCAAGATTTGCAAAAGGCACAGAGCTTGTTGACTTTCCCAACATAACCGCAATAGGTGCTTTGGCTCACTATATAAGCGATGAAAACGTTGTGAATTTTCAGCCTATGAACGCAAATTTTGGACTTGTTGCAAACCTTGAAACAAAGGTAAAAGGCGGTAAGCGTTTTAGAAATGAAGCGTTGGCAAACCGTTCCGTTGAATACATAAACAGCATTAAAGACAAGATATAGTTACCCCTAGTATAACAGGAGAAGATATATGAGAATTATTGTTGATATAATGGGTGCAGATAACTCCCCCGCAGAATTTGTTGAGGGTGCCTTAATGGCATCTAAGGAGTTTGGGTGCGATATAACACTTGTAGGCGATGCTTTGGATATTTATGCAGTGCTCGAAAAAAGCAACCTACCTTCAGACCGCATTGAAATAGTTGATGTTCCATATTATATTACTATGGAAGACTCCCCTATGAGCGTTGTTAAAGAAAAGAATAATTCGTCGATGCACGAGGGCTTGAAGCTTCTTGCCGAGGGTAAAGGCGATGCCTTTGTAAGTGCAGGTAATACGGGAGCTCTGCTTGCGGGTGCAACATTTATCGTAAGAAGAATACGCGGGCTCAGAGCCGCAATAGGAACTATTCTTCCCCTTGCAAAACCCGTTTTGCTTGTGGATTCGGGGGCAAATATAAACGTTACCCCCGAAAATCTTGAGCAGTTTGCAAGAATGGGCTCTATATATATGGAACGTCTGCACGGCATAAAGTGTCCTACGGTAGGTCTGCTCAATAACGGAACAGAACCGACCAAGGGTACAGATCTACACAGAGAGACATTCCAAAAATTGTCCAATTCTGACGTAAACTTTATAGGCAATATAGAAGGCAGAGATATTCCCTTCGGCAAAGCTGACGTTGTGATTACCGACGGCTTTACGGGCAACGTGGTACTCAAACTGACCGAAGGTTTCGGCAAGTTTATGATCGAGCAACTAAAGTCGCTTTTTACAACAAATATAGTAAGCAAGGCATCGGCATTGGTGTTAAAAACAACTCTGAAAGCCTTTAAGAAGAAGTTTGACGCATCAGAATACGGCGGAGCCCCACTGCTCGGCATATCCAAGCCCGTTATTAAGGCACACGGCTCCTCAGATGCAAAAGCCGTAAAAAATGCAATCAAACAGGCTATATACTACGTTAATACGGGAATAATAGTAGAAATAGCACGTCAATCATCACAGCTTACAGTAAAGACACCTAAAAACGAAACCGAAAAGACAGGCGATATCAAATGAACACAAACGATATAAACGAGATTATCGGTATAATTGAAGAGCTTGAGGGCAAGTTAAAATACACATTCAAGGACAAACCGCTATTGATAAAGGCTTTGTCCCACTCTTCCTTTGCAAACGAGCTAAAATCAAAAAACATAAAGACGGAATGTAACGAGCGACTTGAATTTTTCGGCGACTCGGTATTGTCTTTGACCGTAAGTGAATATCTTTATACCAACTATCCCGATCTTCCCGAAGGCGAGCTGTCTAAAGTAAGAGCAGGTACTGTATGCGAAAAAGCTCTTGCAAAATTTGCCCGTGCAATAGAGCTCGGAAAGTATCTTTTTCTTGGGCACGGCGAAGAGATGACCCACGGAAGAGAACGGGCATCCATACTTGCGGATGCATTTGAGGCAGTACTTGCGGCGATGTTTATCGACGGCGGAATAGAGCCTGTAAAAAACTTTCTTCTTCCCTTTGCGACAGAGGAAATAAAGCAAATTATTGCAAGAGGAAACACAAAAGACTATAAGTCTATGCTCCAGCAGTTTGTACAGCAGGAGCAGGGCGACGTGCTTGAATATAAGTTGGTAAACGAAAGCGGTCCTGCCCACGACAGAGTGTTTGAGACAGAGGCTTATTTGAATAACAATGTTATTGGAAAAGGCGTTGGCAAAAGCAAACGCGAATCCGAGCAAATGGCAGCGAAAGAGGCTTTGGCTTTATTCGGTCAAGCATAGAATAACGCGGAAACTTTTTCTAAAAAGTTTCCGCACCTTTAAAAATTTTGCCTTTCCGGTTTATGCTCTTTAATTAAGTGATATAAAACCTGCAGAAACAACATATCACGCACAAACCGGTAGGGGACGACGCCTCGATGTCCCGAGAAAACGAGCAGCTTGACCCCAACTTATCCAAAAGAAAAAAATGTCGGAGAAAAACATTGAAACACGTAAACATACCGGTATTTATACCGCATTTAGGTTGCCCGAATGACTGTGTTTTCTGTAACCAGAAACGCATTTCGGGCACGTCTTCTTTTAACAAAAATGACGTTGACAGCATTATAAAAAACGCACTGTCAACAGTCGACACAGACAACAGCATAACCGAGATAGCATTCTTCGGCGGCAGCTTTACGGGCATTGACAGAAACGATATGCTCTATTTGCTTGAGGTCGCCCATAAATACATAGAAAAAAAACTTGTTTCGTCAATAAGACTGTCCACCCGCCCGGATTACATAAGCAATGAAATACTTGAGATTTTACAAGCTTACAGTGTAAAAAATATTGAGCTCGGACTTCAGTCTATGGATAGTGAGGTACTCCGCCTTTCTAAACGCGGACACACCGCAGAACAGGCATTAAATGCCTGCAAGCTGATAAAAAAATACGGCTTTAATTTAATAGGACAGATGATGATAGGTCTGCCCGGCTCAAGTCTTGAAAAGGAGCTTTACACGGCAGAAATTATTGCAGATCTATGCGACGGAGCAAGGGTTTACCCTACCGTTGTTTTAAGGGAAACCGAGCTTTGCAACATGGCAAGAATCGGCGAATATACACCTCTCCGACTTGACGACACAATAGAAAGAACCGGTGAGGTTTTACTTATATTTGACAAGGCGAAAAAACCGGTTATAAGAATAGGTCTGCAGTCGGGCGATGAATTATATGACCCAGACGTTGTATACGGCGGAGATTATCACCCTGCAATAGGTGAGTTAGCCGAAAATTATGTGTATTACAAAAAGATATGCAAACAGCTCGAAAATAAAAAGACTGACGGAAAAGAACTTATAGTATACTGTGCGAAGGGCTGTGTCTCCAAGGTTATCGGACAGAAAAAGTCAAACAAAATAAAGTTAATAAAAAATTATAATTTAAAATCACTGAAAGTTGTTGAAAAATACGAATATTTAGACTATAATATTGTATTAGACATATTATGACTATATTTAAGAAAAAACACGAGAAAGGGGGCTATTGACGAAGGTGCGATTAAAATCACTTGAACTACACGGTTTCAAGTCTTTTCCCGATAAGACGACCATAAGCTTCGATGACGGCATGACGGTCATAGTAGGTCCTAACGGAAGCGGTAAATCAAACATTTCTGATGCTATGCGTTGGGTACTCGGTGAATTGTCAAGCAAAAATATACGCGGAACGAAGATGGAAGACGTTATCTTCGGCGGTTCGTCTTCACGCAGTCCTATGGGCTATGCGGAAGTTTCTCTGCTTATAGACAACACGGGCGACGGAAACAGAATCGACATTGACTACGACGAGGTTGAGGTCACAAGAAGATACTATCGCTCGGGCGAAAGTGAATATATGATAAATCGACGTCCTGCCAGACTCAAGGACATTCACGAGATGTTTATGAATACGGGTGTGGGCAAGACGGGTTACTCGATAGTCAGCCAGGGTAAAGCTGCCGAAATAATATCGCAAAAAAGCGACGAAAGAAGAAATATTTTTGAAGAGGCGGCAGGCATTTCAAAATATCGTTACAAGAAAAACGAGGCGGAACGCAAACTCGCTTCTACAAATGACAACCTTGTGCGTCTCAACGATATTAAATACGAGCTTGAGGGCAGAATAGGTCCTCTTGAAAAAGAGGCGGAAAAGGCTAAGAGATATCTTGAAATTTACGACAAGAAGAAAAACGCCGACATTTCCCTTTGGCTTTACGACACGAAGGAGTTAAGAGAAAGACTCACGAAGGCAGAAAACGATTACGTTCTTTCGGGCAAGGAACTTGAGATTGCCGACGAGACAATTCAGTCTTTGGAAAACCAGAACGAAAGACTTTTCTTTGCTTCTCAGGAAAATAAGATCAAGACCGAAAAAAACTCCACTGAACTCCAAAACGCAAACGACAAGCGTTACGGCTTTGAGGGTACATTGAAGGTGCTTGAAAACGATATTGAGCACATTAAGCAGTTGAAGCTCCAGGCAGAAAATGAGCTTACTCTCCGTATGGAAGAAAGGGCGAATACCGAAAAAACACTGGAAGAGTCAAAAACAAATCTTACAGAACTGAAAAATGCACTAAGTGTTTCGGAAGAAGAAAGAACCGCTGCCGATGAAATGCTTGAGGACGCTTTGCTTGAGTTAGTTGAGTTTGAGAATAAGCTCGAGCAGGCAGAGACGATAACCAAGCTGAAAGAAGACGAGGCGGTAAACAAGCAGATCGAGCTTTCTTCCCTTTCGGGTTCAAGAAAGAGCGAGGATGAAAGATGCGAGACTCTAAGGGGTGAAATCACTCAGCTTAAAGAGGCTATGCAAATTCTTGAAGAACGTGCCGCAAAAGCCGAAAAGACTGTTTCGGGCTACAAGCAGAAGGCTGATGAAGCACAAAAGTCAGCCGACGAGGCAGATAAGACGATTCAAGAGCTTGATGTTCAGATAAAAGAACTCAACGAAAAGCTTAATACTTTATATATCGAAATGGCATCCAAGAAACAGAGAGCAGAAGCACTGACCCGTATGGAAGAACATTTCGAGGGTTACGCAAACAGCGTGCGTTTTGTTATGAACGAAAGCACGAAGGGGACTTTAAACGGAATATACGGTCCCGTTTCCAAAATAATAAATGTTAACAGAAAATACACCGTTGCAATAGAAACTGCATTGGGCGGCAACTTGCAGAATATAGTTGTAAAAGATGAAGCTTCAGCCAAGAAAGCTATTGCACTTCTCAAAGAAAAAAATGAGGGAAGAGCTACATTCTATCCTTTAACATCAATTCAGGTGCAAAAATTGAACGTTGATATCAAGACGTTATCTTCCTTGAAAGGCTATATCGGAGTTGCAAGCGAGCTTACGGAATGTGATGACAAGTTCAGTATCGTAAGCGAGTTTTTGCTCGGCAGAACAGTTGTATTTGATAATATTGACAACGCAAGCTGTGCCGCAAAACAGTTGAATTATAAGGTAAAACTTGTAACGCTTGACGGGCAGCTTATAAATGCGGGCGGTTCTTATACGGGCGGTTCTTCAAAGAAAGACAGTGGTATGCTTACCCGCGTTTCCGAAATCGAAAGACTTAGCAAGGATTGCGAAAAACTTGCAAAAGATGCCGAAACGCTTAACGGTGAGATTGAAGGGCTCAATAAGGACAAGGAAAAAGAAGCCAAAAAGCGTGATTCACACCTCGGAAATTCTTCGCTTCTCAATTCACTTCTCAATGCAGAAAACACACAATATGAAGTATTGAGATCACAGCTTACTGCCGACGAAAAGAGCTTGGCTGAACTTAACGGTGAGCTTGAGAAACTTGAAAAGGCAGATGATTTCTATCGCGAAAAGAAACAAAAGATAGAGTCGGAGCTTGATGAAGTAAATGCACTCATTGAGGCAGGCAGAAACGAACAAAAAGCAATAAAAGCAGATATTGCGGCAAAGAATACCGAAATTGAAGCTTTGCGTGAAAGAAACAGCAATTCCGTTATTCGTCTCACCGAAGCAAGAAAGGATATGGAAAACCTGCAGAAAAACGTTGAGTCAACCGAGGCATTACTTGCATCATTGATTGAACGCATAGCTTTAGGCAAAAGTGAGCTTGAGGCTCTCGAAACAAAGAAGCAAACTGCCGAAGCAAAAAGCAAGACGACCGAAGAGGCTCTTGCAAACATTTTAAACGATATATCCGTTCTTGAAAAAGAAAAGGGAGATTATTCCGAAAAGAACGACGAATACGAGAAAAAAATTAATGACCTGCGTGTAAAGCTTAAGGAAAAGACAAACGACAGAGAGCTTACATTTAGAGCATATACAAAGCTTGAAGGACTTTGTCAGCAGCTTAAGAACGACCTCGACAAATCGAGCGAGCGTATTTGGGAAGAATATGAGCTTACATATTCAACGGCAACAGAGCTTTCACTTCCCGAGGTTACAAACGAAAACAGAAGTGAGATATCAAAAGAGCTTGCAGAATATAAAAGCAAGCTAAAGGGACTGGGACACGTTAACGTAAGTGCAATCGACGAATACAAGGAAGTCAAGGAAAGATACGACTTTATGCACACTCAGATAACCGACCTTGAAGAAGCGGAAAAACAGCTTTCCGATATAATCGTCAAGCTGGAAGCCGAAATGCGTGAAAAGTTCTCACAGACGATGAAGGACGTTAATATGCACTTCAAAACGGTGTTCCGCGAATTATTTGGCGGCGGTACGGCAGAACTTACACTCACCAATCCCGACGACGTACTTACAAGCGGTATTGACATTAATGTTGCCCCCCCCGGAAAGATAATCAAGAATCTCGTGTCCCTTTCAGGCGGAGAACAGGCATTTGTTGCGATTGCACTTTTCTTTGCGATACTCAAGGTAAATCCTACGCCGTTCTGCATATTCGACGAGATCGAGTCTGCACTCGACGAGGTCAACGTTGTAAGATTTGCAGAGTATGCAAGGAAATATTCCGACGCAACACAGTTTATTATGATCACCCACAGAAGAGGTACTATGGAATCGGCAGATACGCTGTACGGTGTTACCATGTATGAAAAGGGTATATCAAAAGTGCTCACAGTCAACGTGCGAGACATTGAAGATAAGCTTGGCGTTAAACTTGAATAGTACATATTTTTTAATTTTCAGAAAGGTTAATATATGTCATTTTTCGAGAAACTGAAAAACGGTCTTGAAAAGACCAAATCATCAATATTCGGACAGGTAAACAATCTTTTCAAGGCTTTTGTAAGAGTTGACGAAGATTTGCTTGAAGAGCTGGAAGAATTACTCATTGCCGCAGACGTCGGTTTTGAGTCCACCGAAGAAATTATAGAAAAGCTCCGCGAAAGAATAAAGGATGAACGTCTTTCGGAAGCCGAAGAGACACGAGCTGCCTTGATAGAAATACTCAAGGGAATGATAGGGGACGGCGGACAGCTTAATCTTGAAACATCACCGTCTGTTATTCTTGTTATCGGCGTAAACGGCGTCGGCAAGACGACGTCAATTGCAAAGATCGCACACCACCTTATATCTTCGGGCAAGAAAGTAGTACTTGCGGCAGGCGATACCTTCCGTGCGGCAGCCATCGACCAACTTCAGATCTGGGCAGACAGAGCAGGTGCAGACCTTATAAAAAATACCGAAGGCTCAGACCCCGCAGCAGTTGTATTCGATGCAGTTTCTGCGGCAAAGAGCAGAAAAGCGGACGTGCTTATAATTGATACGGCAGGCAGACTCCATAACAAGAAAAATCTTATGGATGAGCTTGCGAAGATAGACAGAGTTATAAACCGCGAACTGCCGGGTGCATCAAGAGAGACATTGCTCGTTCTTGATTCGACAACAGGACAGAACGCCGTAAGACAGGCAAAAGAATTCAAGAATTCCGCCGATATTACGGGACTTGTTCTCACAAAGCTTGACGGAACTGCCAAGGGCGGTATTGTGTTCTCCATAAAGAATGAGCTTGATATTCCCGTAAAATATATCGGAGTAGGCGAAAAGATTGACGATCTTCAGCCTTTTTCCGCAGATGAATTTGTAAAAGCCTTGTTTGAATAAGGGGGGACATTTTATGAATATAGTTTTGGCTTCAAGAAACAAGAAGAAAATAGCCGAGCTTCAGTCTTTGATGTCGGAAATCAAGGGTATAGATATAAAGATCCTCTCCCTTGACGATATCGGTGTTTTTGATGATATTGAAGAAAACGGTGCAACATTTGAAGCGAATGCAAGAATCAAAGCATCGGTTGGCTCAAAATTAGGTTATATAACAATTGCCGACGATTCGGGTCTTTGTGTTGACGCACTGAACGGTGCCCCCGGCGTTCACTCGGCAAGATTTTCGGGCGGCGACGACGAAGATAATAATAAGCTGTTGCAAGAAAAACTGAAAGGCCTTCCGAAAGAAAAAAGGACTGCACGCTTTGTTTCAAACGTTGTGTGCATATTCCCGGAACAGTCTTACGAAATTATAACAAAAGGCGAGGTCGATGGATATATCACCGAAGAGGCTGTAGGAACAAACGGCTTTGGCTATGACCCATACTTTTTCTACAAACCTTTTGGCAAGACATTTGCACAACTTTCTGCCGAGGAAAAAAATTTGATCAGCCACAGAGGCAAAGCTATGAAAGCCTTTGCAGTTGAATTTGAGAAAAAGGTAAAAGAATTTAATTTACTGTAAAAAAGGAACAAAGAAAATGCTTAATTCAAAACAAAGAGCATATCTCCGCGGTCTTGCGGTTCATTTAGATACTATTTTTCAGATAGGCAAGGGCGGAATAAACGACAATATGACCAAGCAGATATCCAATGCCCTTGAGGCACGTGAGCTTATAAAGCTCCGCGTTCTGGACAATTCGGGTTATACCTCAAGAGAGGCTGCCGAGGAAATTGCAAAATCAGTATCTGCCGAGGTAGTACAGACGGTGGGCACACGCTTTGTGCTTTATCGCGAATCCAAGAAAAACAAAAAGATAGAGCTTATTTGACTATGAGTGATGTAAAAATAGGTATATACGGCGGCACATTTGACCCCGTACATCTGGGACATATACGCTCTGCATTTGCATTTCTGACAGCCTGCGAGCTTGACAGACTGTTTATAATGCCGAACTTTATGCCACCGCACAAGAACTTGTGTGTAGGTGATGATCCTCAGATGAGAATGCAGATGCTGAGGATAGCCTTCAGCCCCCTGCCCTTTTACAACGACAAAATAATTATATCCGATTTCGAGGTACGCAACAAAGAAATAAGCTACACATATAAGACCTTGGAGCATTTCAGCTTTATATCTAAGGACCTTACCCTTCTTTGCGGCACGGACAATTTTCTCAATCTTGAATATTGGAAGAATGCCGAAAGAATATTTGAGCTTGCAAAAATTGCCCACATCGTAAGACCGGGCACTTATGATGAATCGGACGAGATAGTTGCAACAAAGGAAAAGCTAAAAAAAAGATACGGAGCAAGAATAGTAGATGTTCCAATGGCACCAATAGAACTGTCTTCAACGGAAATAAGAGAAAAGATAAAAAACGGTGAAAACACCGCACACCTCATCCCCCCCGATGTCAAAGCGTTTATAGATAAATACGACTTATACGGTGGACACAATGATTGACCTCGAAAAAATGATACGTCCGCTTATGTCGGACTACAGATTTAAACATACTCTTTCCGTTGTAGACGAATGTAAAAACTTAGCAAAATTATTTGGAATTGACGAAAAAAAGCTTGTTACTGCGGCATATTTTCACGATATAACGAAAGAGATGCCAACAGAAAAACAACTGACTCTTTGCAAGGATATAGGAATTGAAGTAGATGCAGACACGTTAAATTCACCAAAAACTCTTCATTCCTTTACCGCACCCGCTTTGATCATGAGAGATTTTTCGCAGTATGCAGATGAAGAAATTCTCTCGGCTGTAAGATACCATACTACAGGCAAAGCAAATATGACGTTGACAGAAAAATTGCTCTACCTTGCAGACTATATTGAACCGACAAGAAAATTTGACGATTGCAAGAAATTACGCGAATTTTTTTATACCAACACCAGCGATATATCGAAAAAACTTGACGATACAATAATTTTATCCCTAAAATATACTATATCGGATCTGCTGGAAAAAGGTGAATTCATTCACCCGAGAACAATCGAAAGCTATAACTCTTTTGTAAAGAAAACAGGAGGTTGACATGAACAACACACCAATAATCCCCCAAAAAACACCCTCTGCAAGAAAAAAGAAAAACGGCAAAAAGGTAGTATTGATCTTACTTGCGGTAATTCTTACCGTGCTGATAGTTGCTTTCTCTGTACTTGCATACACATATTTTTTTCATGAGCCCAATACCGGAGTCAATGAGCCGCCCCCCTTTGATACGGGCGGATTAAATAATCCAGGCAAGAAAGATCCAACCGAAGAAAGTGAAACACTCGAACCGGGAGCAGAACATATTCCGCCGGAGACTGTACCAGAAACAACCCCCGATCAGCTTCCGAGAAGCCAACAGAAGATATACAACTTTTTGTTCGTCGGGCAAGATAGAATCGCCCTTAATACAGATGTGATTATGCTTATCAGCTTTAATACGACCACCAATAAGATAAACATAATTCAAATGCCGAGAGATACATATATACGCACAAGCGTTTATTCGGGTAAGCTGAACGGACTATATGCACAGTATTACCTGACCAACGGAAGAAAAACCACCGATGCACTCCGCAAGGTTGCCGACACACTTGAAAAAAGTCTTTGCATAAAGATCCACAACGTGGGGCATATCAATCTTAACGGAGTTATTGCCGTAGTAGACGCTATCGGCGGCGTTGACGTAAATATCCCTGTTGCATACACATACTACGATGAAGCCACAAAACAAAAAGAAACTGTCCCCGCAGGTCTTCAACACTTAAACGGAGTAAAAGCAGAACATTTTATAAGAATGCGTTCAAAGTATCTTCAAGCCGATATAGGCCGAATAGATGCTCAGAAGATATTTGTCAGTGCGTTTATAAAAAAGCTGAAATCCAATTTTAACGTAAGTACGATTGTAAATTTTGTTGACATAGCATTTAAAAATGTAACCACCGACATAGGACTTGCAGATGCGGTATTTTACGCAAAGCAACTGCTCGAAGTAGACTTAAACCAAATTAATATGATGTCAATGGTAGGACAAGGTGCAAGCGGCTCGGGTCTGTCTTACTGGATCATGGTAAGAAAGAATATGTGTGAAATGATTAATACATATTTTAACATATACGATTTTGAAATAACAGACGCAATATTCGATCCAAACCGCATATTTACAAACACGACAAACTATTCCCATTTTAACAGCATATACACCAACCAAAGCATTACGACCAAAGATCCCCACAACGCCGACGATATTAATGACGAATCGATCTATATTCCACATGTTTAATGCAAAACGGAGAATAAAATGAATACCAAAAAGAAAAGAAGTAAAATCGGATTAATTATTTTGGCAATAATATTAACAGCCCTACTTGCAGTAGTAGCGGTAGCTGTTTACACTGTATCCTTCCACAAGCCCGACAACGGTAACGATGAAGTTGTTTTCAGCACCGATGGACTTATAACACCGGAGGAAACAAACGCCGAAACAAAAGATCAGATGCCCGAACAACAGCCTCCGAAAGAGGATAAAGACGAAATGTTCAATTTCCTTATTCTCGGAAGAGACAGGGTTGCATTGAACACCGACGTTATTATGCTTATGAATTATAACGTAACAACTAAGAAGCTGTCTATATTACAGATTCCACGTGACACCTACGTACTGATAGACAATATCAGCTTTAAGCTAAACGGCGTATACGGCCATTATTATAATGAAGGTGTTTCAAAGAAAGAAAAAGATCCCGAAAATTACGGCATCAATCAACTGAAAAATCTTTTACAGCAAAATCTGTGTCTCAAGATAAACTACTATGTAATGGTAAATCTTAACGGATTCCGCAATATAGTCGATATTTTAGGCGGAGTCGAGGTAGACATTCCTGCAGATATGTATTACGAAGACGATGCTCAAGGTCTTACCATTAATTTAAAAAAGGGCAGACAAATTTTGAATGGCGAAAAAGCAGAGATGTTCGTCAGATACAGATCAGGTTGGGTTCAGGCGGATATAGGCAGAATGGACGCTCAAAAGATATTTATGAGTGCCCTGCTCAAAAAAGTAAAGAGCAGTATAAATGCAACCACAATCGTTAAACTTGCAAATGAAGTTTTTAAGAACGTAAAAACTGACGTAGACTTAAGCGATATGGTGTATTTCGGTAAAAATCTGCTTAATTTTGATATGGAAAATATGACGTTTATGAGTGCATCCGGTTATTCTCCCGCACCTCCCGCCGGTGGTGGCTGGTACTACGTAATAAACCGCCAAGGAATGCTAAATATCATAAACAAACACTTTAATATTTATGATTTTGAAATTACCGACTCAATATTTGACACAGGAAAAATATTCTCCGGTAACAAATACGCAACATATTTGACACCATATTATAATGCAGATCCCGAAAACGTTATAGGCGGTAATGAACACACTGCCGACGAAATAGAGCAAGGCGGTATTACAATACCGAGAGTTTAAAAAAGAAAGGTTTAAAATGAATACAGAAAACACAGTTAACGAAAACAATTCGCGTGAAATAGCGGATTTTATAATAAAAACACTTGATGCAAAAAAGGCAAAAGATATAAAACTTATCAGAATCGAAGATAAAACCGTGCTTGCCGATTATTTTGTAATATGCGGCGGCAATTCCAACACTCAGGTGCGTGCACTGGCAGGCGAAGTTGAGGAAAAACTGGAAGAGTCAGGTATAAAGCCCCACCACATTGAGGGTTACAATGAAGCAAGCTGGACAGTGCTCGACTACAGCTCGGTAATTGTGCATATTTTCTGCAGAGAGGCAAGAGAGTTTTATAAATTAGAAAAGCTGTGGAGCGATGCGGAAAATATTGACATCTCCGATCTTCTGGTATAAACTATAGAATATTATCACACAAAGAAAGACTACATTTGAAAGGTATTGGACACCGATTATGAAATATAATTTTTCCGAAACAGAAAGAAAATGGCAAAAAAAATGGGAAGATGAAAAAATCTTTCTTGCCGACGATTCGGACAAATCGAAGAAAAAATTCTATGGCTTGGTAGAATTCCCCTATCCCAGCGGTGCAGGTATGCACGTCGGACATATCAAGGCATATTCAGGACTTGAGGTTATTTCAAGAAAAAGAAGAATGGAAGGCTACAACGTACTCTTCCCCATAGGCTTTGATGCATTCGGTCTGCCCACCGAAAACTACGCTATAAAGACGGGCATACACCCAAGAAAAGTTACCGATGACAATATCGTAAGATTTACCGATCAGCTGAAACGCGTAGGCTTTTCTTTTGACTGGTCAAGAACTGTTGATACAACACAGGAAGACTACTACAAGTGGACACAGTGGATTTTCCTCAAGATGTTTGAAAACGGACTTGTTTTCAGAGATACGGCTCTTGTAAACTACTGCCCTCACTGTAAGGTAGTTCTTTCAAACGAGGACTCACAGGGCGGAAAGTGCGATATCTGCCATACGGACATAGTTCAAAAATCGAAAGACGTTTGGTATCTTCGTATTACCGAATATGCAGACAAGCTTCTACAGGGGCTTGATGAGGTTGACTATCTTCCCAACATAAAAATGCAACAGGTAAACTGGATAGGTAAATCTACGGGTGCATTTGTTAATTTTAAGATTACGGATAAAGAAGATTTGCTCCGCATATATACAACGCGTCCCGACACTCTTTTCGGCGTTACATTTATGGTTATTGCTCCCGAGCATCCTATAATCGAAAAGTACAGAAACACAATTAAGAACATTGCAGACCTTGATGCATACAAAGAAGAATGTGCAAAGAAGACGGAATTTGAACGTACACAGCTTGTAAAGGAAAAGACCGGCGTACGTATAAACGGTCTTTCGGCTATCAACCCCATTAACAATAAAGAAATTCCGATATATATTTCAGACTATGTTATGATGGGTTACGGTACGGGTGCTATTATGGCAGTTCCCGCACACGATGAAAGAGACTATGACTTTGCAAAGAAGTTCGGTATAGATATTATTGAGGTAATCAAGGGCGGAAACATTGAAGAGTCGGCTTATGCAGGCGACGGTGAAATGGTCAATTCCGATTTTCTCAACGGTCTTTCAAACAAGAAGGACTCTATTGCAAAGGTTCTTGAATACTTAGAAGAAAAGGGCATCGGAGAAAAAGGCGTACAGTACAAGATGAAGGACTGGGCGTTTAACCGTCAGAGATATTGGGGCGAGCCTATTCCTATCGTACACTGCCCCGTTTGCGGTATGGTACCCGTTCCTTATGAAGAACTGCCTCTCAAACTCCCCGAAGTATCTAACTTTGAGCCCGGAGAAGGCGGAGAATCACCCCTTGCAAAAATAGATTCTTTTGTAAACTGTACTTGTCCCAAGTGCGGTGCTGCCGCAAAACGAGAGACAGATACTATGCCTCAGTGGGCAGGTTCGTCATGGTACTTCCTCCGTTACATTGACCCCCATAACGATAAAGCATTTGCAGATAAAGAAAAACTTGAATACTGGATGCCCGTTGACTGGTACAATGGCGGTATGGAGCACGTAACAAGGCATATGATCTACTCCAGATTCTGGCATCACTTCCTTTACGATATCGGATCAGTTCCTATGGCTGAACCGTATGCGAAGAGAACGGCTCAGGGATTAATTCTCGGTCCCGACGGCGATAAGATGAGTAAATCAAAGGGCAACGTTGTTGACCCCAATAACGTTGTTGACGAGTATGGTGCAGACGTTCTCCGTGTATACATTTTGTTTATGGGCGACTATGCAAGTGCTGCTCCCTGGTCTGAAAACAGCGTTAAGGGCTGTAAGAGATTCCTTGACAGATTTGCGTCTATGACAGAAATCATTAAGGGCGAGGGCGTTACAAAAGAGCTTGAAAGTTCTTTCCATAAGACAATAAAGAAGGTAACAAACGACATTGAAGAACTGAAGTTCAACACAGCTATCGCGGCTATGATGACTTTGACTAACGAAATTTACGATAAAGGCAGTCTTACCAAGGACGAGATGATGACATTTGTCAAACTTCTCTGCCCATTTGCTCCCCATATTTGTGAAGAGATTTGGGAATCGCTCGGCGGATGCGGCTTCTGTTCGTTGGCTGAATGGCCTAAATATGATGAAGCGAAGACTGTTGACAGCACGGTTGAGATCGCTGTTCAAATCAACGGCAAGCTACGCGGTACGCTCATGATACCCGCAGAGATATCTAAGGATGACGCTTTGGCAACAGTTAAGAACGACGAAAAATTCAAGCCCTTTATTGAAGGAAAGACCGTAATAAAAGAGATATTTGTCCCCAAAAAGCTGGTTAATTTGGTTGTTAAATAAGCAAAAAATAACTTTTTGCAAAAAATGCTAAATAAACTATTGACATATCAAAGGCAAAAGAGTATAATATTCTTTAAGAATGGTAACATTCTCTTTTCCATAGTATGGAGGGAGGGAAAACAAAATGGCAGAAATTAAAGTCAAAGAAAATGAATCTCTTGACAGTGCTCTTCGTAGATTTAAGAGACAGTGTGCTAAGTCCGGTGTTCTTGCTGAACTTCGTAAGAGAGAGCATTATGAAAAGCCCAGCGTAAAACGCAAGAAGAAATCCGAAGCAGCTCGTAAGCGTAAGTTCAAGTAATTTACGAAAGAAACGTTTTTTATCAAACGAATTAAAACCCTTTTAGGCGAAAGCCTGAGAGGGTTTTTAAATTTAAAAAAACAATACCTATATGTACTTATAAAAATCACGCACAGACCGAGGAAGATTCCAAAGAGGTCTCCTCTTTGGTCGTTTCGGGGGTAAGGGTATATAGGGGCGAGCGATTCCCCCCTTTTTGAATCTCCCTTGGTTTGTGCTGACTTTTAATAAATACATAAAAGTAATGCTTTTTATGTATTTTATGCGTTCTTAATTGTAATAAAGTTGAAAATCTGTTGCAAAAACAGGCAGATTGTGTTATACTATTATGTAATACATCATATCAATGTAAGAGGTGAAAAGAATGCTTTCAACAGTATTTTCGTCAGGTGTAATGGGCATCGACGGCTTTGAAGTAACCGTTGAATGTAATATGCAGGATAAACTCCCCTGCTTTGAAATAGTAGGTTTGCCCGATGCTGCTGTTAAGGAAGCAGAAAAACGAATTCAGGCGGCTTTAGAAAACAGCGGATTTATTTTTCCCGATTCGGCAATAGTTATAAATCTTGCTCCCGCAGATATGAAAAAAGAAGGCTCTACATTCGATATGGCACTCCTTACCGCTATTTTACACAGTAGCGGAACAATAAAAAAATCAACCGACCTTTCGGATAAATGCTTTATTGGCGAAATGTCAATGTCAGGTAATTTCAGAAGTGTCAGAGGCGTTTTGTCAATGGCTTTGTGTGCAAAGAATAGGGGCAGAAAAGAAATTTACGTTCCTTACGACAATGCTAAGGAAGCCTCAGTTGTATCGGGCATAAAAGCATATCCCGTACACAACATAAGAGAACTCGTGGAACATCTAAACGGCAAAACAATAATAGCCCCTGTTGAATTTGATAAGGATATTTTTGAGAGGCAAAGAGCAAACACAAGAATGGATTTTGCGGACGTCAAGGGGCAGGAAAAGGCAAAAAGAGCACTCGAAATTGCGGCTGCCGGAAACCATAACGTACTGCTTATAGGTCCTCCCGGAACCGGAAAAAGTATGCTTGCAAAGCGTATACCGTCTATCCTTCCGCGAATAACGTTTGACGAGGCGGTTGAATCAACCAAGATTCATTCTATAGCGGGAACACTCCCCTCAGATTCACTTATCGTAGAGAGACCGTTTCGTTCTCCGCACCACACCATGTCGTCGGTAGCCCTTTCGGGCGGCGGAAGAATACCTATGCCCGGCGAACTTTCTTTGGCACATAACGGCATACTCTTTCTTGATGAATTACCCGAATTTAACAAGAGTGCAACAGAGGTGTTGCGTCAACCTCTTGAAGATGGAAGCATTACGGTTACAAGAGCCGCAGGTCACTTTACCTTTCCCTCTTCTTTTATGCTCGTATGTGCGATGAACCCCTGCAAGTGCGGATATTACGGACACCCGACAAAGAAATGCACCTGTAAACCTGAAGATATAAGAAAATATATTTCAAAGATAAGTGGTCCGCTTATTGACAGAATAGATATTCAGCTTGAAGTATCTTCACTTTCGTACAACGAATTGTCGGAAACAAAACCCGCAGAAAGTTCCGACAAGATACGCGAAAGAGTTGACGCAGCAAGAGCGAGAGCTGTTGAGCGTTTTAAAAACGAAACTACATACGCGGGCAAACCTATATATTCAAATGCCGATATGACAACAAGCCAGATAAGGAAATACTGTGCTCTTGACAGCGACGCACATTCATTATTACGTGCAGCATTTGAAAAAATGGGAATGTCGGCACGTGGATATGACAGAATTTTGCGTGTTGCATTGACTATAGCAGACCTCGACAACAGTGATAAGATTCAAGTCAAGCATATTGCCGAGGCAATTCAGCTCCGTTCACTTGACAGAAAATATTTTTCGTAAAAAACAGTATTTGTTATCAAAATTAATAAATTGACAAATAACGTTAAGAACTATATAATTGTAATTACAGATAATCATATTAATTAAAGGAGATAGATTATATGAAAAATGTCGGTTACTACAACGGCGAAATTGCAGCCCTTGAAGATTTGAAGGTATCAGCTCTTGACAGAGCCGTTTATTTCGGAGACGGTGTATATGATGTTGCGTTTATCCACAACAGAAAGCCCGTTGACCTTGACGACCACCTCGACAGATTTTATAACAGTTGTAAGCTTCTTAAGATAGAAATAGATAAAACAAGAGAAGAACTGGAAGCTGTATTTATGTCTCTTATCGAGAAGGCAGACGAAGAAGAAACAGATTTTATTCTCTATTGGCAGATGTCAAGAGGCACTGCAGCAAGAAATCATATTTTCCCCGACTGTAAAAAACCCTCTCTTTTTGCGTATATCACACCTAAGAAAATAGGCGATCAGACAAGAAAAGTAAAATTTCTTACCCAAGAAGATAATCGCTTCTATCTCTGTAATATAAAAACAATAAACCTTATTCCAAATGTTCTCGCAAGCGAAGCCGCAAAACAGGCAGGCTGTGATGAAGCTATATTCCACAGAGGAAACATAGTTACCGAAGGTGCTCATACTGCCAACTTTATCATAAAAGACGGCGTTGTTATAACACATCCCCTCGACAACCTCATTCTTCCCAGTATTACAAGAAAGCACGTACTCGAAATTTGTCGTGAAAACAATATTCCCTGCGAAGAAAGAGAGTACACTCTTGACGAACTGTTCAATGCAGATGAAATATTAATGGGAAGCACTACGTCGGTTCTTCTTGCGGGAGACGAGATTGACGGTAAGCACGTAGGCGGAAAGAACCCGGAGCTTGTAAAGAGACTTCAAGACCTTTATTTTGAAAAACACGATATGAGATAAACCCGATTTATTTACAAACTTTAGTTGCCGATAAAAAACAAATTATTGTTTTTTATCGGCAATTTTATTATAGAATTAAAGCTTAATAATCTTTTTCTCTTTCTTTTTGGCTACCTCGGCAAAACGCCAAGCTCCCCCGGTAGTGTGTTTTACGTAAATAACAACGTACTCTGCTCTATCTATCATCCAATTGTTTCGTTTAACTATAGCAAATCTTGGATAAACTTTCGACAACTCTTCCGGAAAAATCGAATCCGAATAATCTTCATTTTCGCTTGATTTTTTGTACGGCATATATGCTAAAACAACATAATACCTTATATGCGTATATTTTAATTTCAACTTCTTTAGATTTCTTCTCACCATATAATCAAAATTTCCGTTATTCCCTACGTAAAACAAATCAACCTTTTTGTTTTCAATCAAATCAATCAGAGTCGATAGCAATATCGGCTCTATTTCTTTTGGTGTATCCCTATTTCCAAAAAATGTACAAGAT
>JAZOUV010000022.1:0-13903 GCA_045658315.1 Eubacteriales bacterium | reverse complement strand
GTATATCATGCGACATACAGCATTTGTTTTTACTCTTCAATCTCTTTCATTATTTCATCGTATGTAACTATATTACTGTACTTTGTGAAGTCGATTTTTTTGCCGAGAATTCTGATATTGTCAACCATAGGCTTACAGTTTGTATAAATCGGTTTACCCGGTGTAATGGGGTATATACCAAGACAAGAGAAAATATCCCAAGCAGCCATTGAGCCGTTGTCCTCGTCGGCGGGAAAACCGTCATCCTTCCACGAAAAGCCCTCAGCACAAATCTTCTTGAGCCAGTACTCTGTCTTTTCGGGTTGACCGAGGTAAGTATAGATAAACGGAATGTGGAAACTCGGTTGGTTGGAGATAGCACACTGACCCCAATCGCATGCCGCCATCTCTGTCATTTCGTGTATCTCATAGCTGTATCCGCCTATTCTGTAGTCTGCAGGTGTTGCGAAGCATTCGTCAAGCTTCTTGATAAGTCCTTCCTTGCCGCCGTAAAGCTCTGCGAGGCCGCCAATATCGTGCTGTACGGCAAAGCTTGTCTGCCATGCAGATGCCTCGGTGTAGTCTTTTCCCCAGCTTGTCGGGTCAAAGTCGGGTCGGAAGTTGCCGTCGGAATCCTTGGCACGCATAAAGCCTGTTTCACTGTCAAATATGTTTTTGTAATTCTTCGTGCGTGCTCTGTACATATCTCTCTTGTCGCTGTAGCCGAGTATATCTGCTACGGTTGCAACGCAACCGTCAAAATATGCCGCGTCAAGTGTAAGGTTAACGCTCTCGCTGTATTTGTCATAGGGCACGTAGCCGAGGCTGAGATATTCCTCGCAACCCTCTCTGCCGTATGCCGCAATGGGTGAGGGCTTGTTTGCGTGCAGCTCCATACCCTCAAACGCTGTTTCAAGCAGTTCTCTTGATATAAGATTTCTCGTCGCAACGTCGGCAATAACTGCGTCGATACCTGTACTCGGCATACAGTTTTTAGCGTCGCCTGCAGTCCAGCGAGGAAGCCAGCCGCCGTCTTTGTAATCCTGAATGTAGCCCTCAATAATTTCGGGCAGAATATCCTTTGCGATAATTGCATAGAATGGGTAATTTGTGCGGTATGTGTCCCAGAATCCGTTGTCGGTGTATCTCACACCGGGCAGTACCTTGTCAGCACTCGGTGAGTAATGAATCGGATTGCCGTTTTCATCAGGCTCGTATGCCTTGTGAGGGTAGAGGAACGTGCGGTACATACAGCTGTAAAAAGTTTTCAACGTATCTTCATCTGCGTCAATTTCGATTTTGCCGAGGTATTCGTTCCATATACGCTCGTTTTCTGCTTTAAGCTCGTCAAAACTGCCGTAAACAGAATCGTGCTCAAGGTTTCTTACAGCCTGCTCGTAGCTGATGAAAGACGTTGCAACGGTGAACGTGACGTCTTTTTTTGTCAGCGCAATATGTATGCCTGTGTTTTCACCCTCGGTGTGAAGCTTTCGCTCGGTGTCGCAGGTGTTTCTGTTGCCTGTGAGAATACCGTCAACGTCAACTGAATTTTTATCAAACTGGAATACGTAATAGCCCTTGATTATACCCTTGTCGTGGTCGGCAATACCTCTGTTGCAGTCTGTCATACAGTAAAGTCTGGCGGTTTCCGGGTCGTAAGTGTATTCGCAGTAGTGGCTGACGGGCAGAACAGAGATATATCGTCTGAAATCTTTCTTGAAGCTTAATTTTACGCAGGCACCGTATTCGGTCGGTGTAAGCTCAAAATCGCAAGACGGTCTCTTGAGGTAACAGTTCAGATAATGGGGCTGGATTATTGTCTTTTCGGGGTCATAGCCTGACCAGCAATCCTCAAACTCAACGTAAGGGTTGTCAACCTGCGGCATCATTGTGAATGCACTGTGGTCGCTTATCCACGGGCTGGGCTGACGTGTGAGACGTATACCCTCAACCGAACGGTCATCGGGATGATAGTACCAGCTTCCTCTTGAAGTTTCGGTCTGCAGGCTGAATGCCGCAAAGCCGAAGGGAAGCTGTACAAGCGGCAGAGTGTTACCCTGCGAAAATCTGTGCAAGGATTTTGAGCCCTGCTTTGTATTGACATATTTAATGTAATCCATAAACTGTACCTGCTTTCGCTTGTTATGCCGTTATGATAACATATATTTTTCTTTTTTTCAATTTTTTATTGATTTGTACAGGTCGAGTAAATCTTTGGATTTTACTTTGCGTAATAAAAACAAGCGAGGTGAATTTCACCTCGCTTGTTTTTACAGTTATAATTTTGTCGCGTTATGTTTTTTAATACAATCATCACATATATTACGATATCTTGTTCCGAAATCATCTTTTATTTTGCAGTATGTTAAGTGTTCAAAATAGTCGTCACAAAGTTCACATTTTAGACCAACAGGCTCTTCGGCGGCTTTTTCAACTGAATCGGCACCTTCTTGTTCAGTTGTAGTTTCATTAGCACTTACTTTATATACTTTCATTGATTCAAAATTAGGTATTTCGCTAACAAGTGCATTTCCATACTTTAGCTCTTCGATTCTATCAGTGACAAAATTATAAAGAGCACCCATTAGTTCGTTTGTTATTCCGTTCTTCCCGTTTTCGAAAGTGAAAGTGTTTTCAGAAAAGAAATTATCGTTTTTATTATTCATTTGCATCGATGGCGTTTCAAATTGTAAATACCCAATTGCCAAACCACTCTTTTTGAATTGTACGCCGACGACATCGCATAAATAAATTGTCTTTTCACCATCGGTGAAATTACCTGTTATTAAACTACCTGCAGTTTTTTTGGTAGTGATTATAATTTTTGTATCGTATAATTTCAAATTACGTCCACGAACACCTTCAAATTCACAAATAAAATTTGCCATTAAAAATCCCCCTAAATCATACTTTTATTGTATCTTATCATATTTTATTTTAAAAGTAAATTCTCACAGTATAAATCCCCTTGTCTTACATATCCTAACAACACGATTTTCTAAAATAAGGAGAAAGATATTTATATGAAAGCAACAGGTATTGTTAGAAGAATTGACGATTTGGGAAGGGTAGTTATCCCCAAAGAAATCCGCCGCACAATGCGTATCCGTGAGGGCGACCCCTCACATATATCATTGACAGTGTTTGAAAACTATATTTCTGCAATGCTTGATTTAGAGAAACGGCTTGTGTGAAACCTTTATATATCAACGGTTTCAGGGGTTTGATATAGAAACAAAAAAGACTGCATGGGTCATCCCTGTGCAGTTTTTTGTGTGTAATTATAATATCCCACTTAACAAATAGCGAAATTTCAGTTTACCTAAGATTGTATTTTAAATATACTATAACGCAATAAAAGTATTCAACAACCTTTAAAACTTTGTAGTTTTATTTCTTTCGTATCAGAAGAACTCAAATTTAAGTAAAATTTGAGTTCTTTGATTTGACTTCTTTTAAAATTTGAGTTATCGGAAAAATATTTGACTTTTTGAGTGAAGTTTTTGAATTGTTTATAAAAATCTTTAACTTGTTTCTTGACAAGTTTGTGTTTTGTGCATATAATTAAATTGGAAAAGGAGATGAAACATATGACAAGAGAAGAGTTGCTTAATCTAATTGATAAAGTTGCTGATTCTCGTGCTGAATTTCAAAATATAGAAATCAAAGCTTCGAGAAAAGGTTGTCCCGAAAGGCTTTATGATTCTCTCTCAAGTTTTTCTAACAATGATGACGGCGGTATAATTATATTCGGAATTGATGAAAGAGCTGGATTTGAAAAATGTGGTGTATATGATTTACAAGATGTGCAGCAAAAAATAACAGAACAATGTAAAGAAATGACTCCAATTGTCAGACCCCTTTTATCTTATGCTGAAATTAGTACCGGCTGTTATATTGTTTCTGCGGAGATACCGTCAATTGATATAGCAGATCGTCCTTGCTTTTATTCAGGAAAGGGGCGCTTGAAGGGCTCGTATGTAAGGGTTGGCACCAGTGACGAGCCTATGACAGAATATGAGATTTACAGCTACGAAGCATATAGAAAAAAATATCAAGATGATATCAGAGCTATTCCACGCGCAACAGACGAGTTAATGAACTTAAAAGCAATTGAGGATTATATAAGAGCACGTTCAGAAAACAAACCTCAGTTTTCACTTTTAAGTGATGAAAAAATTCAAGAATTAACAAATATAAAAACCAATGGAGAATACACACTTGCTTCTACTCTTCTTTTTGGATTGTATCCACAGGCATTCTTTCCGCAATTATGTATAATTGCAACTGTTATGCCTGGAGATGAAGTGGGTGAGCTTGGGGAAAACCAAGAACGGTTTTCGGATAATCTTCGAATAGAAGGCACAATAAAAGATATGTTAGCGGAAGCTATATCTTTTGTGAGAAAAAACACAAAAACAAAAACTATAATCGACCCTCAGACTGGCGAAAGAAAAGATAAATCAGATTATCCTATAACTGCAGTCAGAGAAGTTATATTAAATGCTCTCGTCCATAGAGATTATAGTATTCATACAGAAGGCATGCCGATTCAACTTCAAATTTTTCCTGACAAATTGGTTGTAACCAATCCTGGAGGATTATACGGCAGAATTAGACTGAGTCAACTGGGAGAAAAACAGGCAGACACAAGAAATCCGGTTTTGGCAACTGCTTTAGAAACAATGAAGATAACCGAAAATCGTTATTCGGGAATTCCAACTATACGCAGAGAAATGAAAGAAGCTGGATTGCCGATGCCACAATTTGAAAATAAACGAGATGAATTTTGTGTAACACTTTTCGGAGAACGTAAAAATTATTTCAGTAAATCAGCTGATGAAAAAGCTGTTTTAGCCTTTTGTTCAACACAAAGAACTCGTGAAGAAATTGCAGATTTTCTTGGCATAAGCTCTGTCGCTTATGCAATTTCAAGATATATCACTCCGTTGGTTAATGAAGGTAAGATTTTACTCAGTAATCCTGGAAGTCCCAGAAGTCCGAAGCAGAGATATATTGCAAAATAAAGTCCGGCATTGTATGTTTCTCTAATAAATGAGTCTCACTTAGAGGCCCATAAAGGTGAATTTATGTGTTAAGTTTTAGCTTAATAGTGTGAATTTGAAATGAAATGCGATGCAATTAAAGGTGTTGCGCCAGTTGATTTTATAACATTTAGCAAACTAATGATATTTGAGCACCACCAATAAAAAACTATATCAAATTTTCTCTCAGAGAATTAGCCAACAGTACCATACAAACAAAGGAGTTGAAAAAATGTTATTAGCCAAATTTCGTGTAACAGATTTTCGTTCGGTACAGGATAGTGGTTGGATAGATGCTGAACAAATCACCGCTCTCATTGGTACTAACGAGTCTGGAAAGACGAACTTAATGCTCCCGCTTTGGAAACTCAATCCTGTAGCTGATGGGCATATTGATTTGCAGGCGGATTTACCTCGCGACAAATTTCATATTTATCGTAATGCTTCACAAAAACCAATTTTTATTCGGGCTCAGTATGCATTGAATCCTGAAGAACAAGCAGCACTTGCAGAAATTATTCAATGCGATGTAGAGGCGGTTTCTGAAGTTATTGTTTCAATGGACTTTGACGAAAACTACACATACTCGTTCCCAAAAGAACCTATCCATGAAGATGAGGATGATGACTTTGTTTCAATAGAAGGTGTTAAAGAATTCATCAAATCCAATATGCCGAAGTTTGTGTATTATTCGAATTATGGAAATCTGGATTCGCAGATATATTTGCCACAGGTTTTGCAGAATATGGGTAAGACAGATCTTGGAACGAAAGAAGCCGCAAAAGCGCGAACACTTAAGACCTTGTTTAAATATGTGAACCTTGATCCTAAAGAAATCACGGAAATGGGTACAGAAGCTAACAGTAGCTCAGATCAAATTGAGGCCACAGCCAAAAAGAAAAAGGAAAGAGATATTCTTCTTTCGTCAGCAGCCGCAAGTTTCACACAATCGTTCAATGAGTGGTGGAAACAAGGTGATTATACTTTTGATTTCAGTGCGGACGGTAATTATTTTAAAATTTGGGTATCTGACTCCGTACGCCCAGAGTCTATTGAGTTAGAGGCTCGTAGCACAGGATTACAGTGGTTCTTCAGCTTTTATCTTGTATTTTTGGTTGAAAGTGAATTATACCACAAGAATGCTATTCTTTTGCTGGACGAACCTGGATTAACATTACACCCGTTAGCACAAAAAGATCTTTTCCTTTTCTTTGAAAACTTGTCTCAGAACAATCAGATAATATATACCACACATTCGCCATTTATGGTTGATTCTAATCATTTAGAGCGAGTCCGTTCTGTATATGTTGATTCAACAGGCAAAACTGTAGCCAGTTCTGATTTGCGTGCTGCAGAACGACAGAAAGGAAAAAATCAGCCACAATCTATATATCCTGCTCATGCAGCGTTAGGTCTTTCGGTATCTGATACACTGCTAATAAACTGTAACCCAATCCTTGTCGAAGGTGAGTCGGATCAGCTATACCTATCAGCGCTAAAGAATTTGTTGATTTCTAAGGGGAAGATTTCACCATTAAAAGAAATTGTCTTTATTCCGACAGGTGGCGTAAAAGGAATCAAGGCTACTTCAGCAATTCTATCTGGTGTAAACGAAGTTAAGCCCCCAGTACTTATTGACGGAGATAAACCTGGTGTAAAAATGTATAACGAACTTAAGGCTGATTTCTATGCTGCAGATACGGATAAGCTAATTATGGTTACAGATTTTTCCGCTGTTTCTGAAGCTGAAGTGGAAGACTTACTGCCCAAAGCAAAATTAGCAAAAGTAATTGCACGTTTTCTTCCCAGACCTGAGGATACCGATGAAGAATTCGATGACGTCGTTGTCGACGATAAGCCGATTTGCAACCAGATTGAAGAGTTTGCGAAAGAACAAGGTATAGATCTCGGCGGTAAGGGCTGGAAAGTACGTTTAGCTGCTATGGTTAAACGAGAGATTCTCAAGGGAACAGACAAGGTGATTAGTGAAAGCGACCCGGAATTTGCAAAAATTTTAGAACTGTTTAATCGTTTTTATTAATATTGACTGAAGGAGACCGCACAATAGATATTGCAACCTGTTGTGCGGTCTTGATGTTAGTCTCTGTTGAGGAGAACATAAAAATTTACTTTTGAATTTTACCTTTAACATTTTATGTTTGTAAACATATACTAATATGATTCCAGTAAAAGCATTCGGAGAAACAACGCTCCGAGTGCTTTTGTTTATATGGGTGTCTGAACAAGAATATTCCTACGGATGAAAACTGTTGCGCATAAAAAGGGCGTTAAAAAAACTCTTGTTCAGAAAACGCGTGCTCAGAAGTTTTCTTACATACTTTCTCTGAAAACACCTCACCAAGCATAACATAACATATCAATATTACAGTTTTGTTAACAAAGTGGATAGTGTTTCAAAAAAATTGAAAGGAGATTCATAATATGAATCCGAAGAAAATGAAATTCAAATCAAAGACCAAGAACTTCTACGCAGAGCCCGCTCCCGGTAACACCGGAATCAGGTTTATGCAGTACAACGAGCGCGGCGAAGAGTGCATCGCAATGATTATTGATAACGGCAAAGAGTTCTTGCTCACATCGAAAAACCGTGACGGTATGCTTATTCGTCCATTTATGCCGACAACGCAGTTACTCTTAAAAGATGGTACAGAGGCTCCGTTGACTGGAGAAGATCAGATTGAAGTTAACACACCATATGGCAAGAAAATGATCGTTCGCCCCCTCTCAAAGGATAACAAAGACAACGGTGTAGTTGTTGCTTATACAGAAGGCGATACATTGTGGTCTGTAGCATTGTGCGGCTCCCCTGTCGACGGTTTAATCATCAGCCTCGCTAAATAAACTACATTTATTGCTGTCTGAAGGAGTGATTGTTAAAACAAGAGATTGATCTTCCTATAATCAAAGCATCTGCCGAGTTTATCTTTGCTCGTGCAGATGCTCTTTTTTACCTTTTGAATAATATTTATAAACTTGAATTTTGAGTTATTAGAAAGGGAGTTCATAATCGTCATCATCAATGTCAATGGGGGTAAAAAGGGTAGTTGCTTGTTTAATTGATGTTCCGTTATCTTTAAATTCATTGCGAATTTCATCATCTGTGGCTGTTTGTTTATGCTGAATTAGATCAACTAAACACTTATACAAGTCAACAACCAGTTTTAAGGTTTTATAATTAATCTCATTTCGTAATTTGATATTTTCAGCACATTTGGTTGTAATATCCTGAAAGTTTCCGCAAATATTTTTAAAGCGTGTAAATTCTTGAAATTCTTTTGTTTGGTAGATAACACCCTTGTTGACAAGCAAATCGTAGCTGTCGGATTTTAGTTTGATGATAAACGGAAAACGTCTATAACTTTGATTCTTGTCCTCCGCACTCTGAACGGTTCCATTTTTATCAGTGAATTCACCGGCAATACTGTCAAGAAATTCGATGTTATCCTGGACGGAATTTACGATATTAATGATATTATTTAATCTAACCGAACTGTACTTTATATTCTGTCTAATATCTTGTGGAAACATATCAAATACATTGAAAATATTTTCTCTTCCACCAAGTTTGTTCCATAAAGTCATTGAGCGACAATCATCCCATATGATTACAGGCTGCCCATCATATCCTTCAAACGATGTTTTATTAGACCCCACTGTGAAAAAAATTTCCTTATCATCTTTTGTGCCTTCCGGATCAATTAATGCTCTGGCAAGTGCACGACTACACAATCCTTTTCCCGTTCCGCCAGCACCACTAATATAGAAGTTTATTCTGAATGGAGGAGGGGCAGCTATAGTGTTCAAATGCTCCGTACGCAGTTTTCTAAAAGTTTCAAAATTATTTATATATACAAGGGGAAACTCATCAGAAACTTCTTGAAGCGTTTTTCCCTTGTATAAAATATCAAGTTTAATTGAGGCAACATTATCGATGTCTTCTTGATTATATAGCTTTTTATTATTTTCCTGTTTTGTGAGATATTCTCTAAAATCGAGGTTCTTAGTTATAATTTCATCATCTGAATAAAGATGTTTACCAAGAGCTTGCTCGCTTTCACTTTCGTGAGTTAAATAGCGTAAAGATTCTGTAAATGCACCTTTGCCCTTTGGCAAATCGATAAAATTAGAACTTATACCGAACCATTTAGCAACTGTTTCAACATCCAAATATTTGTCGGTTTTAAAGACTATATGTAAATGTTCCGGTTTAAGTGTACCTGCAGTATGTTGATTATTTTTAATTTCTTCTGCTTGAGTATAGACATCTTTGTCATGGAGAATTAAAGCGCATTGTTTAATTTGTTTATGATGGTTAATGATTTCGGTTGCATCATCTTTGGTGAGAATGGTTTCTCCAGTGCTGGAACGGATTACGTTGGTAACTACATGAAAAGTTCTCGAACCACCGCTGTTTTTCTTTTTTGCTGAATTTTTTGAATTTTCCATTTCGAAAAATATAATCCTTTCATTTGTGATATAATAAAATATTTCAATGAAAGTATGTAAGAATAGAGTTCAAAAAAAATGGTACAAAAGGTACATAGCAGTACACACCCTAACACAAGCCCAGTTAGGGTGTGTACTTTGTTGTTTTTGTTGATATATAGGTGTTTTAAGCAAATAGGTACATAAGGTACAGCTTTATTTGGGGTTTTTAGATATAGCATTTTTTCTCTTAACTGTTTCGTAGCCTTTGGATAATAAAAACAGCCCGCTAAAGCGAGCTGTTTAAACTTTAGTATCTATTTTCTTAATCGTTTTAACATCATTCAACCGAAAGTCTTGTGTGCTTTATTAATTATAAGATTTGCTCTAAACAAGCTTTTTGACTTGACACTCTTTTGTGCCCCTCCCGGCCAGTCCTGGAAAACACTCCATCAAAGTCAGATCATATGTATATTTAACAAAATCTGGGTTAGATATTATATAAACTCTTCAAAGCACAGTGTCAACCAGTGTGATTTCTGTTTCACCGGGCATACGATAGCCTATGGGTTTACCTAAAACCTTAAACGCATCTTTGGGCAGAAAAACATCCTCATACATTTCGTTGAACACAAGGCGAACTATGTTTCCCGGACGAGGGTGCAAGTATGCAATGGTAACTTCACCGGCAAATTCGATAAGAGCGAAACCGACACGAGGACGCTTGTCTGGGTTTACTTTGACAATGGATCCCATGGGAATGTGAGAGTATGCTCTGTCGCAAACAACAAACTCGTTTTCACCTAACTGTTTTTTGATTTCTGACGGGTTGGAAAGGTAGAAAATATGACCACCTTCAGCTATGAAATCTTCCATATAGCCGGGTTCGGTACATTCGAAAACAGCTTTTGCAAACGGATACGCAAGTGGATACTTCTCTGAGCGGTCAACTGCTTCCGGCGGCAACTGATACTTTTCAAACATTTCGTTCTTTACTTCTTCCTGAGTCTTTTCTTCTTTCATTGTATCATCCTTTCGGTATTATTCGGAATTGTGTGAATTCCTTGCATGAATATTTTACCGAAAACGAATTATAACGTCCACGCGTAATAGCGCACGATCTTTAACGCGAATAACGAATTATGGCCGTCTATAGCGCACAAAAGAGAATCTCAACAAACACTTTTGCATTTAAAAACGACACTTTTGCACAATTGGCAAAAACGGTTGACAAATTATTACTATATTGCTACAATGTAAAAAAATTATTGAAAGGCAGGTGGACAAAATGACAATGTATTATCTTACTCATTCAAAATCTTATATAAAATCAGATGTTGTTTTGTCCGCAATATAGCTATATTTATATAGAATTTATTTCGGAACTCCTCTGATTTTATTTCAGGGGAGTTTTTTGTTTTTTGGAGAGATTGCAATGATATCATTAAGAGTAACAACAATTGAAGATGTTGATATTTTAACTGCTATTCAGCAAAAGGCTTTTCTTCCGCTTTATGAAAAATATCACGATGCCGGAAATCCCTGCTTGAGAGATGAAAGAGATATAATTTGCAGATTAAACAATCCTAAATTTATATACTTAACGATTCTTTCGGATGAAAATATTGTCGGTGGCATTTTGTACAGAATCAAAGGCTCAACACCGTTTGTAAAGAGGCTTGGCTTTGGCAAGTATTATCTTGGCAGAGTATACATTGTACCCGAATATCAGAATAAAGGTATTGCAGCCGAAGCGTTATTGCAATCGGAAAAGCATTTAAAAAGACCAAGAAAAATATATGTTGATTTTCCTGAAGATTTGGACAAAAACAGAAAATGCTATATGAAATGCGGTTATACCGATACAGGCAAAAGACTTGAGACAGAACCGGGATTAATTCTTGCCTGTTATGAAAAATCAACCCGATAACAAATTTAAATTGAGAGGGAAATATGAAAATCTGTATATGTGATGATGACTCATTTACCAAAAGAGAAATCAGAAGTCTGCTTGAAAACTTTGCAGAGTCTGAAGAAGGCTTCGATGTTTCTGATTTCTCTTGCGGTGAGGATCTGATTGAATACTACAACAGCGGCAACGGCTTTGATATTGTTTTTCTTGATATAGAAATGAAAGGCATGAACGGAATTGAAGCAGCCGAAACCATAAAATGTATTGCGCCCGAAACAATTATTATTTTTGTTTCGAGTCATCCGAACTATGTTTTTGATGCATTCAGAATTGAAGCTCTGCATTTTCTTGTGAAGCCGATTAAAGAAAAAGAATTCAACGAAGTTTTCACAAGAGCGATGAAGAAGTACACAGCCGTAAACGCAAGCGTTGTCCTGAAGTGGGAAAGCACAAGGAACAAAATCAGAATAAGCAATATCAGCTATGTTGAAGGCTATCGCAGACATCTGAGTGTTCATACTGCCAATGGTGTGTTTGAAGCGGTGGGCAAAATTCCCGAGATTTATGAGGCGCTCAGACCTCACGGCTTTGTCCGCGTGCATCAGGGATTTATTGTTAATATGAACTACATAAAAAACTTCAATACAAATGAGGTTGAACTGACCGACGGCTCAAAGGTTGCCGTAAGTGTCAGAAAAAAACAGGAGGCCTTAAAGGCTTACGATATCTTTATAAGAAAGTGGGGTTGGTAAAGATGTTAAGAATAATAGCGTATTTTCTGTTCGCTTGCTTTGAAATTTATACAATGGATATACTTTTTTCTAACATTTCAAAAAGAAAACTCAAGGGTGTACAACTTGCTGTATTTATGATCGTTGCAATAACAGTCAATACCGTTGTTTCATTTTTCTTTGCGGGTACGGGCGCAATGCTGCTTGGATTGGGCGTTGTTACGGCATTCGTTTTTGCTCTTGTTTACAGAGTAAAAGTGCATTTTGCCATTATCAGCAGCGTTCTTTTTGTTATGATTCAGGCAGGTGCAGAAACAATAGTAACTCTTTTGAGCGGAATGCTTATGGGCAAAGAATCTCTTGATTTTCTTCAGAATGATGAAGTCTTTCTCGGAATGGGACTTATATGCAAATTCTTTGCATTTTTCCTTATCTTCTTTGTTTCAAAGAAAATAGGCAAAATTGACCTTGGAATTTCCGGCGGTCTTTCAGCAATGCTCATAATTCAGCCAATAGCAACAGTTTTTGTTACTCTCGTTATCTGCAAATGCACATATGAGCTTGAAAGTATTCCTGCTATTTTATTCTCTGCGGTTGCAATTCTTATGATTGCCGCAAACTTAGTTACACTCTTTCTTATTTACAGACAAAAGGACTATGTTGAATCAAAGGCAAGGCTCAGCTTTGCTAATGAACAAATCAAAAATCAGCTTGCTCACTATGAGGAGCTTTATCGCTACCAAAGCGAAATCCGCGCATTCAGACATGATATAAAAAACAAACTGCTCTCTGTTTCGGGCCTTCTTGCCGACGGTCAGGTTGATGCCGCCGTTGATGCAATAAAGGGTGAAGCGGATTTTCTCGACGAAGCCAACAGCTCAGTTGTAAATTCAGGCAATCCTGCTGTTGACGCCGTATTGCAGTCAAAGCTTGCCGTTGCGGAAAGCAAGGGCATAACACTTGATTTTTCTGTTAAGATTTCGGATAAAATCAATGTTGATCTGCTTGAGCTCGGTGTACTTATCGGCAACGCTCTCGATAATGCAATCGAAGCAGCTCATACACTTACAAGCAATACGGAAAAGACGGTTTTTGCACGCATTATCACAAAGGGCGGCAGAATAGTTGTATCCGTTGAGAATCCGGTTGAAGCTGCTGTTGACACAAAGCATATCGGCACCGTAAAGGCTGATAAGCTCAACCATGGCTACGGAATCAAGAGCATGAAAACAATTGCTCAGAAATATGACGGCGATGTTTTTGTTTCCTGTGAGGGAAATATTTTTACAACAAGCATCAACATCTGCAACACTTTTGAACATTAAAAAGACACTATTGCAGAACATATTTCAATCGTTTGTTTTTTTATTTATCATTAACATTGAAGCAGCGGAGGCTTGTCTTCCGCTGCTGTTTTTTTTGCACATTAAGGAGGGAAACTTTCATGAAAAGTTTAGCAATTATATTTTTTATATCCGCAGGCATTCTCTTTGTTTCAGGAGTTTTCGCCTGCTGCATAAGAATCAAAAATAAAGCATTCAGTAATTCAGGTGTATGGTTGATTATTACAGGCGCCCTTAAGGCAGTATGCGGACTTATTGCTATAAGTGATCCTGTGTTTTCAATTATCAGCATCATAGTTGGTCTGGCAGTAATAAGCGCCGCAAAGTACTTATTAGACAATTAAGGAGATGCAAGAAAATGAGTTCAAAACGAAAAAAATACAATTATCCGGGCAACCTTAAATTTATGCTCAGGGAGCATTGGGACTTTGATAAATCCTATGTGCT
>JAZOUV010000021.1:0-8441 GCA_045658315.1 Eubacteriales bacterium | reverse complement strand
AAAAAATGCGTATATAATAAAAACAGATAAAAGGTTTACCGTTTTGAACGGTTGACTAAAAGTTTATAGTTTTAAGTAAACCGCATCTTTTAGACGAGGGCGGTTTACTTTTTTATTGTTACAATTATAAGCAGCATAACTGTTAAATACAATATGTATTCCATAAAAAGCATATCACCCCCAATCCCGACTTAAAATCAAGGAATGGAAGTCAGACCGTCCTCAGATAACCCTTTATCTGCAAAATGTATTATACAGTAAAGGTCATTTTTTGTCAATTGTTTTGTTTTTCGTTTTCTTTACCAATTCTACAAGCAACAAGGAGAACGGAGGCCTCAGCCTCGGTTAAATCGTAAACAAGATTGATTAAATCTTGTTTTACAGTTGATAACTCACCATATTTTGTCAAAGTGTAAATAGTGTGTCTAAAATTACTATCAGACCTCAGTTTGAAAACTATTTCAGCAATAATGTCGTTTGTAGGCTCGTCAACCAATATGTTAGATGGTCTTCTTTCTATGGGAACATCAAAACCCATTAACCATGATTCACTTACATTTAGAACTTTACATATCAAATATAGTCGCTCTGTATTAGGCTTGGCATATCCTGACATATATTGACTAATTGAACTTTTGGGAATTCCTGTTTTTTCTGATAATTCTATCGGCTTCATATTGGCATATTTAAGAGCTTTTTTTAATCTGTTTTTTAATTCATCAATAAGGTTTGACATTTTTAAATCACCAACCTTTGTTATAGTATAATACAAAGAAGCCAAAGTGTCAATAAAAAAGTTTAAAATTTTTAAATAAAAAGCTTGACAAATTAGTTTAAAAGTGTTAAACTTTTTATATAAAATAAAAAAACATTTAAAAAGGAGGGATAACATGAGCTTTAATTTTAAACGATTGCGTGGCAGGATTATTGAGAAATACGGCTCACAAGCTGAATTTTCAAAGGTTTTAGGGATTTCGCAAAATTCGCTATCTAAAAAAATGAACAGTAAAACACGTTTTTCAAGTGATGATATTGTTCGAATTACAAAACTGTTGAATATATCAAACAGTGAAATAACTTCGTATTTTTTTAATACAGAAGTTTAATTTTATTAAACTTGTTAAAACAAAAGGAGAATAACAAACAATGGAAAAAAAACCACACATTTGCACCATCGACCAATTGGCAGCAGAAACGGGAATATCGTCTTATACAATCCGTCAATGGTTAATATCGGGAGAACTTAAGCACTTAAAGAGCGGTAAGAAATATTTAATCAATTATGATGTGTTTCTTGCTTTTCTTGGTTCTGATGTTCTGCAGGAAACAAAAATAAATTCATAAAGACACAAAGGAGATTAAAATGAAATACATACTTATTTTGATTTTAGCTTATGCGATAGGCATACTCGAAAAAGATTGTACACTTGCAGTTGTGATGTCATTGTTCTTGATTCCGACAATATTTGAAAGAAAGGGGAAAAACAAATGTCAGTAAACGCATTTAAACTTATCAATTTTATCGGAACTGGAGAAAAAAACGCCATACACTCTAAAGATCTCGCACAACTCACAGGTACAAGCATTCGGGATGTATCTTTTTGTATAGAGGAACTCCGTCGGAGTGGTGAGGTAATTTTATCAAGTGTGAACGGATATTTTAAACCTGAAACTTTGGAAGAGGTAAACGCACACATAAACCGTGAACGGAGCAGGGCAACAAATATTTTAAAAACACTTGAAACGGTTGAAGAATATAAAAGAAAGGCGGAAAGGATATGAACGAAGAATTAAAAAACTGCCCTTTTTGTGGTGGAATTGCGGAGCTTGTTTCACTTGAACGGCGTTATACCAATTATGTTGTCGTAAAGTGTTTAGGTTGTGGGACATCAACAAAATTATTTTTAGATACAGAAAAAGGGCAAAAAGCCGCAACACTTGTTTGGAATAAAAGAGTATAAAGAAAGGGTTTTTTTATGGCAGAAAGAAGAATGTTTTCAAAACGCATTGCAAGTAGTGCGAGATTCTTAAAAATGCCCGTTTCTTCGCAGTGGTTGTATTTTCATTTAGGACTGCACGCAGACGATGACGGAATAGTTGAGGCATATACCGTTATAAACCTTGTTGGAGCATCGGAGAATGATATAAAGACACTTGTTTCAAAAGGCTTTGTGTGTATTTTAAATGAGGATTTAGTATCCTATATAATGGATTGGGATGAAAACAATAAAGTTAGAGCTGACCGAAAAGCTGATAGCATATATAAAGATTTGCTTCTGCAAGTATTGCCCGATGTTTCTCTTAAACAAAAAAAAGAAAGGGCAGATGTTTTGAAAAAAAAGGCAATGGACAACCAATGGACAACCAATGGACCGCACAGGATAGTATAGGTAAGGACAGTATAGAGTTAGGTAAGTATAGTATAGAGTGTTCTGCTCCGCAAAACACTAAAACCACTCGTCATAAATACGGAGAATATGAAAACGTGTTACTCTCTGATGAAGAGCTTGAAAAGGTAAAGGCTGAATTTCCCGATGATTGGCAAAGCAGAATTGAAAACTTGAGCGAATACATAGCCAGTTCGGGCAAGAGCTATAAAAACCATTTAGCCACAATCCGCAAATGGGCAAAGGCTGATTCGGATAAAAAGGCATCAGAACCGACACAGGGCACAAAAACACCGACCAAAAGCAAATTCAATAACTACACCGACACCAACAAACCCGATTATTCAAATTTTGCTGACCAAATAATTGCGGATATGTTGGCAGAGGCAGAAGAAAAAGGAGTGTAAGAGATATGGCAAAAACAGAAAAAGTATGTTTAGACCCGGATAAAAGAGATTTTAAGAGTGAAAAAAGGTATTTAAAAGAGTTTATAGATTTGGAAATAGACGATTGTACGGATTTATCTTTGCTTCACATGATATACTTAATTTTATATAAGCACAGAAATCAAGCAAATACCGATAAAACAGAAATGGCAGAGAAGATATGAGAACAAAGAGAACTTATTATAACAGAGCGGTTTCCCTTGCGGAGACCGCAGAAAAGTTAATAAAAAACGGCAAAGCTCCCACCATTGTTCAGGCGTTAAAAATATTAGAGCTTGCAATGATGCAAGAAAGCATCGAGGTGTTAGAAAACATTGACTTGCATCTTGACGAAATACATAAAGACCTATTTCAGCTTGTGATGGACGGTCAAGACAGATAAAAAGAGGGGGAGCAATTCCCCTCTCTGCTCTGTAAAAGCTTTATAACCCTTTTGTTATAACATTTTGAAAGAGGTTTCGTTATGGGTAAAGTCGAGGGATATGAGAGAAAAGAGGTTATATGCCCTTTTTACAAAGATGAGCCATATCATCAAATTGCAATCCGCTGCGAGGGGCGTATTTCAATAGCCTGCGTTAATGCTTTTGAAAAGGCTGAACAAAAAGAAAAGTATTTAGACAATTTTTGTAAGGGGTTCAATTATATTGAGTGTTCATTGGCGAGATATTTATTGACTAAATATGCTCTTGAAGATGTGGCTGAAAAAAAGGAACTCTATTCACAAATATACAAAAATACACAGAAAAAGGGGGGTGTAATCAGAATTGAAAAAGAATGATGAAAAGATATTAGTCGCATTGCTTGCGTGCGGAAATGTAGCAGAAACGGAGCGAATAACAGGCGTGAGCCGTTCAACCATTCATAAAAGGCTACTTGATACAGAATTCAAAGCAGAATACGATCGCAGACGGCAAATGGTATTAAGTGAAGCATGCAACACATTGCAAGCAACCTTGATAAAAGCGGTCAACACGGTCAAGGAAATTGCAGAGGATGAAAACACGGCACCACAAATACGGTTAAATGCCTGCGGAATGTTGCTCCAAAACTGCTTGAAGTATGTTGAACAGATTGACATACTCGCAAGGATTGAAGCACTCGAAAAACAAGGGGGATAGCTTTGAAAAATAGTATAATTCAGAGGTTGCGAAAGCTTGAAAAAAAAACACAGGACAGGCTTGTTATTCTTGCTATAATTGACGGAACTGAAAAAGAATGCTCTGTTGACGAATTGGCACAGAGCAAAAACGCATCATTTGTGAAAGTGTTGCGAGGTAATAGGCTTAAAGATGTGGATATTATCAATCTATGGGTTGATAGTCTCGCAGATCAGTAAAGAAAGGAGCAAAAAAATGAAAAAAGAAGATTTAATCAAGTTAGGTATAACAGACGATGAGGTTATAAGAAAGATACAGGAATTAAACGGACTTGACCGGGAAAAGGAACGAAAAAAAGCCTTAAACGCAAACGGTTGCGGAAAAACGAGAGAAGCGGTTAAAAATATCATAGCTCTTTTGAGGAGTGAGGGAAGTCTCCGCAGGGTTTTAAACACTGCATCAAGTTGTTATTATAACGAAACAGTGAAGAAAAGCGCCCTTGACATACCGCAGGCACAGAACACAGAAGAAATTGAAATGTTAAACATACTTGAAAACTCTGAAAAAAATGAGGTCGCAGAGGGCATTGAAGATAAAGATAACGTACAACAATGAAAAGGAACTTAAAAAGCTCTTAAACATTCCCTTAAGTGTTTTTATAGATAAGGGGGCAAGGGTCAAGAAAACTGACAAAAACGCCCCTTTTCTGCACTGTTATATTGATTTTGAGTGCGTATCTATTGACAAAATATTATAGATATGATAAAATATATCTACGGGTTATAAAGCGGTTAAGGCGGTTTTATAAGCTGAATAAAAAAAGTACCGCCCTTTGGGGTTAGCAGTGATTTTATAATCAAGGCATGGGAACACGATAAAGGTGTTTCTATGCCTTTTTGTTTTCTCTGATTGGTGGTACTTTGTCCGCTTCTCAACTCGGTTTTTCATAAAATAGCCCACTCTGGGCGTAAACGGAGGTATAAAACTATGGAAAATAACAATGTAAACAATAATGCAAATATGCAGAATCAGCCTGACACGAATAACACGAACACCCAACCGGGGGCAAACGGGAATAATAACGAGAAGTTATTCACGCAGGACGAAGTTAATAAAATCGTTTCGGATAGGCTTAAAGAAGAAAAAAACAAGGCTATACCGAAAGTAGAGGACGAACGGGAAACGGAATTAAAAAAGAGAGAAAATGCTCTTTTATGCCGTGAATTTTTGGCGGAAAAACAATATTTATCAGAACTTGCAGATGTTCTTGATACTTCAGATGCCGAAAAATTTAAAAAAGCGGTTGAAGCTCTTGTGAAAATTGTACCGGGAATAAGTAAAAATGCGGTACAACCGATTAAGCTTGAGGGTGGTAAACAACCGGGCAACTCTTTTGATGATTCCATAGCCGATGCGTTCAAATTGAAAAATTAAGGAGCTGAATTAAATGGCAATAGAATTAGTAACAAAATTTTTACCCTATGTTGATGAAATGTTCGCAACAGAAAGTAAAAAAAGTCTTTTGACTAACAATGAATTTGATTGGACAGGGGCACACACTGTCAGAGTATACAAAGTCGGTACGGCAGAAATGAACGACTATGACCGCAACGGCTCAACACTAACGGACGGTAAGTGGTCGAGATATGGCGTTATACAGGATTTAGACGCAACAACGGAAGAAATGACACTTAAAAAAGACCGTTCTTTCACTTTTGCAATTGACAAGCTTGATGCCGATGAAACGGGTCAGCAGGTTCAGGCAGCGTCTGCTCTTGCAAGACAGTTGCGACAGGTCGTTATTCCTGAAGTTGACATCTATACGTACAATGTTATGGTAGCCAACGCAGGCGTTAAGGCAGAGCCGGCAGAACTGACGGCAGAAAACATTTACGACGAGATTTTAAAAGCAAGTCAGAGTATGGACGATAATGAAGTTCCCGAAACTGAACGAAACCTTGTTGTTACGCCTGCAACTTATGCACTGATGAAGAAAAACCCTGACATTGTAATGAGTACAGATATAAGCAACGAATTACGGGTTAAAGGCGTTATCGCAATGCTTGACGGGTTCAAGGTTATTAAGGTACCGTCAAAGAGGTTGCCTGAAAACTTTGGATTTATGGCATCTCACGCAGTTGCTACAGTCGCACCGACAAAGCTCGAGGATTATAAGATTCACGAAGACCCGCCCGGCATAAATGGTAGTCTTGTTGAGGGGAGAATTTGCTATGATGCATTTGTTCTTGACAATAAAGTAAATGCTATTTACTATCACGCAATAGGTGTTGACGAGACGGAATAATTATGTTATAATATGTGTACAATAATAAAGGGTTATTTGAGGTGGTAAATTTCGTAGCGACCACACGCCGATGGTAACGACAGGGGAAACCCGAGAGATGCAGGAGAGTGCTACGCCTGCCAAATAACCAATTTTTTCCTCTAAAAATACAAAATTAAAAAAACGGCTCTTTCGGGAGCTGTTTTTTTGTGTAATAGTTGAACTATAGTTGAACTATTACTTATTTTTATCATAAAAATAAAGCCGTTCAAAATGCTGAAAACGGCTTTATATATAGTGGTATGCCCGATGCGATTCGAACGCACGACCTTCAGAGTCGGAGTTAATATCTGCATTTTAAGCAAATTTTCTTAAAATCTCGCAAACGGCATTGTTATGGGGTTTTCGGGTTTTTTATTTTTGCAACTTATTTTGTTTTTTTCTGTTTTTTGCTATCTTTTTTTAAAATAGTTGAATTTTTGTTGAACTTTTTTACGCCTTTGTCCGCAGGATAACATCAGCTATACACTCTGCAGACCGTTCATCAGCTTTTTGAATAATATGGCTATATATGTCGGTTGTTGTTGATACCTTGCTATGCCCTAATCGTTTACTTATGCTCACACTATCAGCACCGTTAAAAAAAAGTATGCTTGCCATTGTGTGCCTGAATGCGTGAGGGTTTATGTGCGGTAAGTTATATTTTTTTGAAAAATCCGCACAATAACTTGTTATAGTATCCGGGTGCATCGGTTTGCCAATATTTGCGGTTTTTTCTTGAAAGAACAAATACCCCGTATCGTGCCATAAATCACCATATAAAAGCCGTTGCGAATTGTACCACTCTACATATTGCCTTAATAATAACATCGTCTCACAAGGCAATTTTATAAAGTGTGTAGACCCTTTTGTTTTGGTTGTATCCTCATATATGCCTTGTTTTGGTGTGTATTGGATATTATCTTTAAGGTGTATGCCGTTATTATCCCAATCTATACTGTTTTCTTTAAGTCCTGCAATTTCTCCCCTGCGTGCTCCAGTAATCAAAAGCAAATGTATAATAGTTTTCCATTTAATGGGGATAAGCTCAAGCGCATCTCTTATTTGCTCAACCTCTTCAATTTGAAAATAGTTCGCAGGTTTATTATCCGGGCGTGGTGCGGTTGCCTTGCTTGCAGGGTTAAAAAGTATTAAGGATTCTTTGTCAGCTTGCGACAGAACGGCAGAAATAAAACTGTGATACCCGTTTATTGTTGTGTTTGAAAGCGGTTCGATGTGCTCCGTTATTTTAAAATAGGATTTTAGGGGAATATCAAGAGCTATGCAAAGTTTTTCAGCGGTTGCAAGTCTGACAGATTCGCCCTGACATACTGTTGTTATAGTTGTAACACCTACACTGCTTAAAGCAGAAAGCTGTTTTTTAGTCAGTTGTTTTTCCTGCAGCAAAGACAAAATATCTTTTTTTAATATAGCGGTTGTTTTCGTTCTTCTGTGTTGAGGTTTGGAAAGCTCAATATATAGTTTGTTTAAGTGTTGTGGTCTGATGTCTGTGAGCTTTAAATGACCGATATAAGGTGAAACAATTTGCAGTATATCTTGATACCATTCTATCGTTCGTATCTTTTTACCACTGCATTTTTTTAGCTCTATAACATATTCAGCATATTCGGTAAAGGTTTGTTTTTTGTCTGAAATAACACCATACTTACATTTTTCTTCAAATTCGACAACAAACTTATTGAGAGCCTTTTGGTTCTGCCTCTCTGTTTTGGTGGGGTCAACTTTGTATGTTGCGGTGTACGGTTTTAATTGTTTGCCCTCTTTATCCCGTCCCCGGTAAACCTTTACGCAATAAGATATTATTTCCCCGTTTTTGTTCTTTCTTGGTGTGATATTTGCCATAATAAAAAAACTCCTTTGTAAAAATGTATAAAAACATTGACACAAAAGAGAAAATGCGGTATAATATCCGTGTGTGGTAAACATTTGCTCCTTTGTGCATTGTTTGCTATTCTCCTTTGTATTTGGTCGTGCAAAGGAGAATTTTTTTATTTAATTGTTGTTTTATGTATTTTTCTGTATCTTTCTGTATTTTTATTGACAAAGTAAAAAAATGCGTATATAATAAAAACAGATAAAAGGTTTACCGTTTTGAACGGTTGACTAAAAGTTTATAGTTTTAAGTAAACCGCATCTTTTAGACGAGGGCGGTTTACTTTTTTATTGT
>JAZOUV010000020.1:0-2196 GCA_045658315.1 Eubacteriales bacterium | reverse complement strand
TTATATATATGTGCTGATTCTATGTTTTGTCCTTTATTTTCTGTTTTTTAAATTTTTTTATCATATTTCCTTGCGTTTTTGCCTTCTCACGCGGTTTATGTGGCGTTCAAAATCACCGCTTGTTATCAGCTCTGCCAAAACAAGCTGTTCAAATGCAGGTACGGGACAGGTATAAAATCCCACTTTTTTGTCAAATAATTCTATAAAGTCTCTGGGCAAAACCATATATCCTACACGAAGAGAGGGAGATACCGTCTTGGAAAATGTGTTCATATAAATAATGTTGTTGCCGTTTGCTAAAGAGAATACCGTCTCTTCAGGCTTTCTCGACAAAGTAAACTCCGACTCAAAATCGTCCTCTATTATGTATCTGTGTCCCGATGATGCCCAACACAAATATTCTTTTCTCTTTGTTGCCGTTGCCGTTACACCGCTGGGAAAGCTTCGATAAGGTGATATGTGCAATACAGATGCCTTTGTTCGTGCAAGTTCTCTGCTGTCAATACCGTCATTTCCCAACGTCAGCATATCCAATTCAACTCCGTTTGCTCTGTATATCTGTTCTATCTTTTCGTATGACGGCTTTTCTATTGCGTATATTCGTTCCCTTCCCAACATTGTTATGACTATACCGTATAAATACTCCGCACCCGAGCCTATAACTATTTGCCCCGGAGCAGCATATATGCCTCGGCTTCTTATAAGATATTTAGAAATTGCAGTACGCAGCTCCGGGCACCCCATATTTGTTGTCTTTTCGAGTATGTTGTTTCCATAGTCATTTAACACCTTACGCATCGCTTTTGTCAAAACCGAAAACGGGAAGCCCAAACTTATTTCACGATGCTCCTGCCTCTTTGCCGGAACAGTCCTTTCCGACATATAATCCACCGCAAAAAAATCCGACTGCCTGTATATTACAAAATATCCGCTTCGCTCCTTAGACTCAACATAACCCTCATCACACAAAAGCGTATAAGCGTGTTCAACCGTAATTATACTTACACCTGCCTCTTCTGCCATAAAACGCTTAGACGGCAGTTTTGTTCTATAAGGATATGCTCCTTCCACTATATCGTTCCTTAGCTGTTCGTATATCTGTAAATATGCGGTCTTTCCAATGCTTTTATCTATTGAATACTTCATCTGGTATTATAAAAAACTTCCTTTCTGAATATTTTTATATATCCAGTTTTAGTATACAATATTTTTAAAGTTCAGTCAAGGAGTAATATTCATGAAAACAAGAGTTTTAACAAGAAAAATGGTGCTGACAGCTCTGTTTGCCGCACTTACTTTCGTTGCTACATTGATACACATACACGTTCCCGGTATGCAAACAGGCTATGTAAATCTTGGTGACTGTGTTGTAATAACATCTGCCGTTTTTCTCGGCCCTCTCTACGGTGCACTTGCTGCAGGTATCGGCTCGGCTTTTACAGATTTTCTCCACGGCTATGTTATATATGTTCCTGCTACATTTATCATAAAATCGATTATGGCAGTAATCGTATATTATATCTATACACTTCTCTCAAAAAAGAAAGACAAGTTCAAAATTTTGCCTATAACTGTCGGAGGCATACTTGCTGAACTAATTATGGTTGCAGGTTATTTCGTCTATGAAGGTATGTTTATTGTCAGCTTTGCAGGTGCGGCAGTCGGTATACCCGGCAACTGTATTCAAGGTGTTTTCGGTGTTGTCGGCTCAGTCATACTGCTTAAAGTCTTGAAAAAAACAAAAATTGTTGATATGATATAACAAAAGTGATAAGAAAAACCGCAATCAGATAATACAAACAACAGAGCATTAAACAAAAAGTTCCCACATAATCAAGCGTAAAATTTTTTCATTTCGTCAAGACGAAGAGTTGCAGTCAATTTTTTTAAAAGACATTAATAGCATTATTTGCAACATTTATGCATTTTTTCTCTCTTTTTTGCTATTTGCACAAAAAAAATTACATTATTCATGTAAATATATGAATAAAACCTATTGATTTTCATCGAAAATATGATATAATTATTCTCAACAAAATTACATATTAAGCTAAGTGAAGCTTGCAGGAAAGTCGAAAAAGCATTTCGTGCCGAAGGAGTAAACCTCTCAGGAGTCTGTTTCAAACGGATAAGACTGTAAGCGGATAGCACTCCGGAGAATCCCTTGCTCCAACAGGAGCTGTCGGGTGCCGAAGG
>JAZOUV010000019.1:0-9420 GCA_045658315.1 Eubacteriales bacterium | reverse complement strand
ATCAGTTTTATTCATCAGACTATACAGTCAACAACAATGCAAGTATACCGTATCTTGAAGTAAGATATACAACAACATTCCAGACACCTGCAGACGGAACGTATTACATACAAAACGTATATACGGGAAAATATCTTGCATCATCGGGTTCGAGCGTATATTTAAGCGACTACGGTGCGGGCGGAACAGCGGTACAGTGGACATTACAGCGTAACTTAAATCATCCTGATTCATACAATATCGTACCAAGCGGAAATACATCACTGGGTTTGTATTTCAATATGGACTATGGCACAATAACATTGCCGGCAAAGTCAGGCAATGGATGGGGCAGATGGTGGTTTGAGATGATGGACAACGGCTCTTACTTGATTCTTTCTGCCGGCAGACCTTGGATGAGCTTGACAGGCAGTGGTACAAGTGTATATCCTTACGCTACGAACACAGATGAATCTCATATGTGGAGAATAGTGGGAGCGACATTTTATGTAGATAATTATTATGATCAAGGGTTTTTGTCGAGATATAATAACTCATTAACATTATTTTATTCAGCTCAAAATATAGTTTCTCAAAAATTTAAGAGTGTATTTAATTTAGATGTTGTAATGAGTAGTAATCCTATAACATCTCGATGTGATCAGTGTGTTATAAGGAATATTGGTTATTATGTTGATGATTATATCAATATATCCTCTTGTCCTTTTCCGCAGGGACAACCCTGTAGGAGAGAATTAAGCATATTAGGTTCCTTTGAAAGCAGTGTTGGAAGGGGAACTGTTTTAAATCCAAAAGTTCTTTGGACTGGATATGTGCTTGAAAATAATGCCCGATCAGGTTCATCGGATGAGCTTCATGCTGTTTTAATTACTCCTTATAGTATGGTAAATGAAACAGAGGCAGGAAGCGGAATATATGAGAATTTAGAAAGTAGCGATGAAATCTTGAAAAAATGTCATATGCGTTAATGCATGAATTATCTCACCAACTTTCTCTGCCCGATCATTATTGTAATGCTGATATAATTGATAGTACTATAGGGTGTTCTAACGAATATTGCGATACATGTTATTTGGGGTATGATGATAAAAGAAAGTGTTTGATGTCAGAATTTTGTGATATAAGAACGGAAAATGTACTATATTGTGATTCTTGTACAGAAACAATATATAATTATTTGGTTAATTATTCTAATTAAGGAGTGGAGTGAAATGAAAAAAAGCTTATTTTGTGTTTTTATAATTTTATTGTTAAGTATTTTGTTTTGTTTTTCGTGTTCAAAAAAAGAAAATAACTCGTATAATAATGTGAATTTGGGCGAAACACAGGTTGAAGATGTCTCGGTAACAAAGTCAGAAAAAAAAGAAACTGCAATAGAATACGAGAAAGAAACGAATTCTTTTATATCTAACGCTATACCTCCTAGCATGATTCATCCACTACTTCATAACGACTTTATTACTTTTATGCATTTACTTGAAAAAGATGATGTATTTGTGAAGAGTTTTTTAAGGCAAAACTATGGGACTGAGTATATGAGTGGTTTAGACTCTAAGGATAGTATAATTGATATGATTGATACAATGGAAGATAAAGGTTTTGCAATGTTGAAAAAACCTGAAAAATATCAATATGGCTGGCTTGAATACTATACCGAAACATGCTCTGAGTACATTTATGAAGGATTGTTTTTTACGCATTATATTATTGATGATATGATATATAAGTTTCGTTACAGTGAGAATTGTGAAAAGAGAGACTATACACATTTGGAAAGATATCAAATTAATAAAACGTTTACTTTTGATGGAACCGAAGTGGTTTTGTATAGTTTTTATGATAGAGGTAGGCCTTTTACAGCCGGTAGGTATGGCGGTACTTGCATAAAAGATGATTATAGCGTTGAGATTTTAGTTAGAAATTGTAGTGATATTAACGATATAAATTTAGAACAGTTTGAGTGGATGCATAATGTTTCTTCTATAGAAAAGTTAGATGTATTCAAAAATGTTACCAAGCCGGATTTGCCTCCATGCTAATATTATTAAAAACTGAAAGAGTTTAACAAACAAGCAAAAGAAAAAAATGAAAAAACAAAGAAAAATAAGTAGTAAAACAAAATACAAGCCGAGAATAAAACTCGGCTTGTATAACCCAATTAAAGGAGGCTTGTATATGGGTAGAAAAATATTATTAGTGTTTAGCTTTATTTTTTCAATATTGTTGCTTGTTGGATGCGGTAATGTATCTGATGAAAAAAATAAATCCGATAATACAAATTCATTAGAAGGCTCGCTTATATATTTCCCACCTGTTAGAGATGTGTTTGAAATGGCAAGGAACGTATATGAAGCAGAGTTGGTTGAACTAAAAGAAAACAAGTATGAATATTCCCAATATACTACCGCAGATTTTCAAGGAAATTTTAAAATAAAGGTAAAAATAAAATTTGTGTATAAAGGTGATTTGCTTCCCGGAGAAGATATAGTTGAAGATACGGTGTTATTTCATTATCCGGATTGTATTAATGTTGGTTCAACTTATTTGTTTATGACTGGAATAGACGAAGATTATATAGAGTCAGACAAAAATAAACATAATAATAAGCTTAACTTATACAATTTCAGTAAGTTTCATGCGATAGAAATCCTTGAGGACGGCAAATTTAATGCTGTACTTACTAAGAGTGGATACACAGGCGGAAAAAAATACTCAACATATTATGAAATACTTTATGATATGTTGAATTTGGAAGAAATAGGGGGCGTATATGGTGAATATTTTACAGAACATATTACAAGATATACTTATAACGTTATTTCTTTAGAGAAGATGTATGAATTAGCAGACAATGTTTATATAGGTGATATTGTAGAGATACAAGATTACGGTAAGTCAGAAATACTTTTGGATGAATATAATGATTGGGGAAAATGTGCTGTATCAAAAGTTAAAGTCAAAGTATTATCAGTAGCTAAGGGGGATTATGTTTACGGAGATATAATTGAGGATATAATCCCATTAAATCAATTTGCAACAGAAATTTATGGTAATAGTTTGTTATGTATTTCCGGAGACGATTTTTTTGCATATTATAAAGAAATGCTCAGCGGAGAAAAGTCGATGGAAGATGTGAGCAGAATGTTTTCGTAGTAGGCGGTCTGCACTCCGTTACATAATGTCCACAGGTAAAATAAACGAGGAAGTGGTTCTTGAAGCATATAATGGCTTTAAGTCATACAGTATGGTGATAGATACCGACGGACTTATCCCGAAAAAAGATGAATACGGAAGAGTTTCGCTTACTGATAAAGACGGAAAAACCATAATGCTTATAGAAGCACCATATATGTACGATGCGAATGACATTATTTCGTTAGATATAGACGTGGCAGTAACGCAAGAGAACAAAAAGGATTGGAGAATAACCTATACACCCGATGCGGAATGGCTTTCGGATAAAGAGAGAGTATATCCTGTTGTAATTGACCCTATTGTAACGACAAAATACTATGCACAGATAGACCAGCTTGATACGTATGTAAGAGCAGGGCAAACATACGCGTATAACGATTCTGGACCTACCCTTTATGTAGGCTATTACGGCGGAGAGAACTGGACATATTGGGGAGTAGAAACAGTGCCGGGACTGAATGAAGTAACCACTATAACCGGTGCAAGCTTTAATATTAAATTTCAGGGCGGAACAACTACAATGGGAAATATTGGGCTGTACCGTGTGCATTCCGCATTAAATACGGCTACGATGATGTGGAGCAACAAGCCGGATCTTGTATCAAAGCTTGGAGAAATAAGTACAATACCGAGTGATTTGTGGTTGAGATACTCAACACATGAGCTGGGAAATTTGTTGAGAAACTTTTACCGTACTCATTCGTCAAATTTCGGTTTGGCATTGAAATATGAAACGTATATAAACGACTGGAATCAGTTTTATTCGTCTGACTATACCGTAAATAATAACGCAAGTATACCGTATCTTGAAGTAAGATATACGACGACATTACATATGCCTGCCGAGGGAACGTATTACATACAAAACGTAAATACGGGTAAATATCTTTGTGCATCGGGATCGAGTGTATATTTAAGTGATTACGGGAACGGTGGAACGGCAGTTAAGTGGACATTACAGCGTATCTTGAATTATCCCGATTCATATAATATAGTACCGAATGGGAATACGTCGCTGGGACTGTATTATGATATTGATTACGGAACAATAACGTTGCCGGAAAAAGATATCTACAGTTTAGGTAGATGGAAGTTTGAGATGTTGGACAACGGCTCTTGCTTAATTTTTTCTGCGGTTAGACCTTGGATGAGTTTGACAGGCAGTGGTACAAGTGTATATCCTTACGCTACACATACAGGCACTTCACAACAGTGGAGATTAATTCCGTTTGAAACTTTATAGAGTTTTGGATTCTACAAGTTTAAAAAATTCTTTTGAAGAATATTACTTGCGTGGTGGATGTGAAACAAGATATACTGATTTTCTATATGGTGCTGAGTATGAAGATTTATTTGATTTATTATTAGATATTATGACGAATTATTGGATTGAACATGTCTGGCCTCTTTATAAAGTCGATGAAGAAGGCAACCCAACAACCGAAAAATTAGAACTAACCGAAAATCAATTAGAAGCAATTTGTAAGTGTTTTGCTGATTACGTGTGGACAAGATATTTGCAAGAACAAAGTTGATGTGAGGTCTTATGAAATATAAATTTTTGCTTAAAACATTGTTGTTGTTAATAGTAATTGGTCTTGTTTTAGTGTTATACTACAATTTCATAATAAACTCATTTAGAAGAGAGTATGATGAGAAAATAGTATTAATAACAGATGATTTGGGAGATGTCTTTGAAATAACAAGAGGAATATATGATTTCCCCGATCCTGATCCGGTTATAACAGTAAAACATAACGAAAAAGTTATATTCAATATATCCCAGAGAGATGATTTTTGTAATGATTATCAAAACGATGTAGTAGATAACTTTTCAAAAATTGAAAATGAGTATCACTTTGAGTCAGTACATGCATACCTTTTTCCTTGGGGGATTATATATTCTTTGGACAATAAAAAAACTTTTTTGGGTGTAGTTGAAGCTGATTACAATAAAACTGTTTCTTCAAATTTAGAGTTTAGTGAATTATACAATAACTTAATTCAATAAAATATAATTTGCTTGGGATTTCTGTGTTTATTAATTGTATAGTGTTAAAAAACAAAGATAATAGAGACAGGCAATGTTGAACTAACCAATCAAATTGACCGAGTGGTCGAAAAAGAGGGTAAAAAACAATTCTACAAAAAAGAGTTAGGACAGATGTAATGAATCAAGTTAAAACTTATTTAACCGAATGAGGAAAAGCGTATGGAAAAGTTTATAAAATTTCTTTTTTCTTGCGTGGTTGGTATTATAGTTGTAAATATTTCTATTTTATGTATTATAGTACCCGATGGTGATTTAGGAGCTATACCTATCACTTTGCTTTTTGTTTTGAGTTATATGATTTTTATTGCTTGTTTGAGCGTAGGGGCATATAAAAAATGCATAGTATTATTGGTGTAAATGGCATAATATTTATCCTGAATATTATAACCGGATACATATTTTATGGTCAAAAAATGTTTACTGTTTTAGTATATTCATTGGTATGCCTTTGTATCACCATTGTTTGTACACTGTTGACTAAATTTGTTCTTTTTTTGAATAGAAAAAATTCTACTAATAATGTGCAACCGACAAAAATCAGTATTTTTGATTACAAATATAAAAAAAACAACTCGAATAGGCAGTAGTTATAATTTTTAATGTAATTATTGCTATTTCTGTTGACATAGTCTCAAGCAGATTTCTTTATAAAAAAAATATATAACTATTCAAAAACGGAGGATTCCACAGAGATTACTTAATCTTTGTGGAATCCTTTTGTTTTGCAAGAATGATTCTGTAAAAAATCTTTTGTGTAACTTGTTTTTCGTATTGACAAAAGTTTGATAAATATGATATAATTATAGTGATATAGTTGTATTTTTCGGAAAAAACGGGGGTGGACAAAATGTCGTGCAGAGTTGTTACCGTTACCTCATTTAAGGGCGGAGTAGGTAAGTCCACCGTTGCCGCAAACCTTGCTCTCTCGTGGGCAATGGCGGGGAAAAAGACGTTGCTTGTCGATTGCGATTTCCGCATGAGAAGCCTTGATGTGTTGCTCGGTCTTGAAAATGACATAGTACACGATTCAAGCGACGTTCTTTCGGGAAAAGTTCCTCTCGAAAAGGCGGTAATACCCTATCATGCAAACAGTGAGTTGTTGTTTTTGCCCGCACCTTTTAACTGCAAAAACGGAATCGACAAAAAGGCGTTTTCCGATATGCTTGATGAAGCAAAGGAAAAGTATCAGCTTGACTATATCGTACTCGATACTCCCGGCAGTTCCGGAGAGGAATTTTCGGCGGCGGCAGCTATCAGCGATTCCGCATACATCGTCGCTACTCATTCGTTCCCGTCAATCAGGGCGGCGGAATGTACAGGGCAGGAGCTTGAAGATTTAGGCGTTCTTGACAGAAAGCTTATAATAAATATGTTTGATATGTCGGGCAGGGACAGTAATAAAAAGCCGTCGGTCGTGGATATAATAGATAAGACCTCGCTTAAGCTTGGCGGTATAATCCCGTATGATGCGGGACTCGTTCTGATGCAGGACAGAGGCGAACTTATTGACAAAGCCGAGGGACACAATATTTCAAAGGCGTTTATCAATATCCGCCAAAGAACAGAGGGCAGAAACGTGCCGTTGTTCACCGGCTTTAAAGGCATAAACAGAAAAAAACTTTTAGTTTATTAGTAAAGAGAACAGTTTTAAACCCTTATTTATACAATAGGAGGAAATAATGCAGATTGCGATTATAGCAGGAGAAAAGAAAAAGGAATTGATGGCTCAGTTTTGTATTGCTTATTGCGGAATACTGAGTAAGCACGAGCTTTTTGCGACGGGAACTACCGGTAAGTATATTTCCGAGGCTACCGGGCTTGACATCGAATGCCTTCTTTCAGGACAGCAGGGCGGTGCAGAGCAGGTTGCATCACGTATATCCTATGACGAAATTGATATGCTCCTGTTTTTCAGAGATTCTGATTACAGTTTTGAAACAGATAATAACCTCGTAAGACTTTGTGATATTCACAACGTCCCCTTGGCTACAAATATTGCTACGGCAGAGGTGCTTGTGCGTGCTCTCGACAGAGGAGACCTCGATTGGAGACAAATCGTTAATCCGAAGTATGCCAAGAAGTAATCTTTTATATGCTATAGATATTAAATAAAAAGCGTTTGATGAAAAAAATACAGTCATATATACCGCACAGAGAAACGGTGGTTGGTGAGAACCGTAGGGTGCTTTTGGCTGTTTTCCGTTTTCAGAGCTTAGCTTCGGCGACGAGCCGAAGAGGGAGTGCCCTTTACAGCACGGGGGTAGATGTGTTTTATAAAACAGATACCTTGAGAGAGGCACGTTCATTTTCGTGCAATGTGGGTGGCACCGCGGAGCATTTCCGTCCCATTGATTTTGAGTCCTTTTGGCTTGTTTGTCATATTCGGACTCATAATGTATGTGGGTTACGGAAAGGCTTTTTTATTTTTAATTTTTGTAAATAATATTTTTAGGAGATTATAGAAAATGTTAGACATCAAATTTTTGCGTGAAAATCCCGATGCGGTAAAAGAGAATATCAAGAAAAAGTTTCAGGACGACAAGCTTCCTCTTGTTGATGAGGTAATTGAGCTTGACGTTCAGAACAGAGAAGCTAAGGCGAAGAGAGATTCTATCCGTGCTATGAGAAATACCGTAAGCAAAGAAATCGGCAAGCTTATGGCTCAGGGAAAGAGAGAAGAGGCTGAGGCTGCAAAGAAACAGGTTAGCGATGCGGCAGGTGAGCTTGCGGCTCTTGAAGAAAAGATTGAACAGCTTGAAAATGACGTTAAGTCAAGAATGATGGTTATTCCCAATATCATTGACGAATCTGTTCCCGTAGGCAAGGACGACAGCGAAAACGTCGAAGTTGAACGCTTCGGTGAGCCTATCGTTCCCGATTATGAAATCCCTTACCACGTAGACATTATGGAAAAGCTTAACGGTATCGACCTCGACAGTGCAAGAAGAACAAGCGGTAACGGCTTTTACTATCTTTGCGGAGATATTGCAAGACTTCATTCGGCTATCATTTCCTATGCCCGTGATTTTATGATAGACAAGGGCTTTACCTATTATATACCGCCCTTTATGATTAGAGGCGACGTTGTTACGGGCGTTATGAGCTTTTCCGAAATGGAAAATATGATGTATAAGATTGAGGGCGAAGACCTTTATCTTATCGGTACAAGCGAACACTCTATGGTGGGTAAATTTATCAACACAATTACCGACGAGGCTGAATTGCCGAAGGCGATGACGAGTTATTCTCCCTGCTTCAGAAAAGAGGTTGGTGCTCACGGTATTGAAGAAAGAGGCGTTTACAGAATCCATCAGTTTGAAAAACAGGAAATGGTCGTTATCTGTAAGCCCGAAGAGAGCATGGATTGGTTCCACAAGATGTATTCTTACACCGTCGAATTTTTCAGAAGCCTTGATATCCCCGTAAGAACTCTCGAATGTTGCTCGGGCGACCTTGCTGACCTCAAAGTGAAGAGTATCGACGTTGAGGCTTGGTCTCCACGTCAGCAGAAATATTTTGAAGTCGGAAGCTGTTCTAACCTCGGCGACGCTCAGGCAAGACGTCTCGGTATCCGTGTCAGAAGAAAAGAAAAGGACAACTATTTCCCCCACACACTTAACAATACTGTTGTTGCTCCGCCCAGAATGCTTATCGCGTTCCTTGAAAACAACCTTCAGGAAGACGGCAGTATCCGTATTCCCGAACCTCTCCGTATGTATATGGGCGGTAAAGAAATAATCAAATAATAACAATGGGGCTGAGTCAATGACTCAGCCCTTGTTGCCCCCAAAAAATAGATATGGTGCATAATATTTTCTTCATAAGTAAAAGAGGCTAAGTTCAGCCCCTATAAATAAAACATCACCTCTTATATACTGTACAAACAGTTAAGGCAAGGAAGATTCCAAATGGGGAACTGCTTTTAGATATTATTTTTAAAAAATACTATCTAAAAAACAAAACACTCCCTCTATATACTGTACAAACAACTAAGATGAGGAAGATTCCAAAGAGGTAACACCTTTGATAGTATTTTTAAAAAAATACTATCTACAAACAAAACTCTCCCTCTATATACTGCACAAGCAGTTAAGACGAGGAAGATTCCAAAGAGGTCTCCTCTTTGGTCGAAGTCGGAGGCCAAGCGGTCTTAGGAAGACAACAATGGGCAC
>JAZOUV010000018.1:0-1704 GCA_045658315.1 Eubacteriales bacterium | reverse complement strand
AAAATGCGTTTTTTTGTTTTTGCAAGTTGTTCCATTTTGCTATTGTATGTATGAATTTTTATATATAATTTTGCAAAAAATAAGTCAACGGTCTACAGTCGACGGTCTATAGTCGGCATCTGGAGTTGATTGTTGTCTATTTTGGGTGCAAAGTTAATGCTTTTTTTGCATATAATCAAACATTTGAGTGTTTTTTTATATATTTTAATTATAAAATTTTATTGTTATGTTACTTTTGTGAGTTTTTAAGACAGAATGACATAAGGACAAAATTTATTCTTCATGACATACGCCTCGCTATGCCGATGGCATATCTTGGCGGAAAAAAGACAGATTTTTTTACTCGCTGCGCTCGTTCGGTTTTATCTCTCACAGATTGCACAGATCACTCTGATTTTAAATCTTCTTTTTCTTCTTTTGATTACTCGCTTGCTCGTGATTTTGTTCGCACTCGGCATAACCCAAATAAATTTGGTTTCTGCTCTCGCTTATTACAAAATTCGCTCGTTTTAGACTGCGTCTAAAACATTGCTCGACTGATTTACACAGATTTTTTACTCGCTGCGCTCGTTCGGACGCTCGAGCCGAGCGTCCCTACTAATGCACTCACTTTGCACATATTAACTATTATACATTAAACACTTTTTTGAATTATGACTAAGAAAATTAAATCTATTGCGGACATTGAGAGTCCAGAACAAAGGGAAATTGCGGTTGCTGTTGCTAACTATGCATTGAAATCGGCTGCGTTGACTCAAGGCAATGTGTCGCTCAACCAGGACTTGGTGGAGACTCGCGACCGACACGAAGCGGAATTGAAAACGCTGAAACCTGAACGCGACACTGCGCTATCGGCTGTGCAACAAATCGCTGAATCGAATCGTAAGAAACTTTTTCGCTCAACGAAATGTTTGCGGACTTCGTTTGGTGTGGTAGGTTTTCGTAAAAATAGAATGACTTTTACGTTCAAACCTGGCGAAACAATGGAAACGGTGTTGCAGAAACTGAAAATGCGTCGTCCTGACCTAATCGTGACAAAAGAGGTGGTGTCGAAAAATCGGTTGTATGCGGCGAGAAATGATGAGGGTTTCCGTCAGCTTATGGATGAGGTGGGAATTCAAATCAACGAGGATGAGAAATTTTATATTAAGTTGAATGATTGATGTTGATTTTTTAACAGAAGTACAAATTCTATTTATAGGACAACTAAGTCTTTTGCACTTGAAGTGTTTCTGTTGGTTACCTTTGTTTTTTTAAGTACATGCCTTAATTTTATCGCCTTCGGCTCAAAGACCTTTGGTTCATAACAGTTACTAATTACTCTTTACTAATTACTAATTAAACAAGGCTTGTACTTAAAAAAAGAGATTGTCCTCACAAAATTAGAAAATAGAGTTTGTAGTTTGTAAACCTAAAAACATAAAATATGTACTTATGTTGAAATAAAAACGAAAATTTTATGGTGTTTGCAAAGAAATGGGAGGGGATGTTGCCCTCGATATTGAATAATATTATACGGAATGCTAAGTCGGATGAGGATGCGGATATGATGACGCTAGCGACTTTGGCTTCGATGTCGGCGTGTTTGCCGAATGTGCAGGGGTTGTATGACAACCGTGTGGTGTACCCTAATTTGTTCCTCTTTATCTCGGCACCTGCTTCGGCTGGTAAGGGTCGATTGATGATGGCAAAAAAGATTGTTGA
>JAZOUV010000017.1:0-5389 GCA_045658315.1 Eubacteriales bacterium | reverse complement strand
GCTTGTTTCAAAATTTCAACACATTCGGGAGAACGAAAATCCCCGTCCCCGTCAAGCAAGGTTAAAACATTTTTTGATTTTTCAGCAGATATTCAACGTCGGTTAAATCTACTGCACCGTCTCCGTTTACGTCAACAACTTCGGTTATTTCAATTTTATACGGAAATCTTTTCGGTGTATTATCTTCGCTCGGTAAAATATCAAAGAAAGAAAGTTGTTCAAATTGTTGTCCAACAACGGGAGAACCCATATAGCAAGTAGCAACCAGCTTTTTAAGTCCTAAAAAGTTAAAGTTCATTGCAAAGTACTTGAAAAAGTTGCTCTCATAAGGGTCATCACAATTACAGAAAACCACTTTATCCCTAAAATGCTTTCTGTAATGTTTTAATTCCAATTCTATATCAACTAATTGAGTATAAAATTCATCTTTTTTATTAACGATTGCTTTATGCAAATTACTATTTCCTGCCATAAGAAAACTCCTAAATTGTATAATTATTCAACGTTATACCATATATTTCCTGAATTTTCAATAAACTAAGAAAAAAGCGTATAAACTCATCTTTTTATTTTTAATATTTAAGTTTTTTGAGGGATTTAAAGGGAACTTTTTTTCAAAAAAGTTCCCTTTTGCTATACTTTTTTATTCTCTTGCTATTTCGTCGAGGCGTTTGCATACCTCGTCTGCACGGAGTCTGTCCTCGGCGTAAGCTTTACGTAAAAGCTCGCCCGGTATATAGCTGTCGTATTTCTCAAATACGGGCATTTCGGCTGTACCGACCAATGAATATGTGTCGATACCGTACATTTTTGCCCTTTCATCTAACATGTTCAAAAATCCTTTTGGATCATTCTTTTCCATTTTAAACATTATATAACAGCTTTCGGATTCAATGTTGCTTATTTTATACTCGTCTCTGTTTTGGGCAATATACTTACGCAGAGTACGCATTGAGCGTGTGCCCAGCCAAGGGAAAAGACACCAGCTATATCCGCCGAGGTGTACGAGGGAATTTTTGAGCATACCCGTATTTCTTGCGACTGTGCGGGCTGATATAAGCCTTGCAACAGCATTTTGTTTGAGGTATGTATAAATCGTATCTTCACATAACACCTGCTTCATACGCTCTAAGATTCGTGTATGCACTTCTCCGTAGTCGCCCGGCCACGATACTTCCATTTTGCCTTTTACATACTTGACATATACAAGACGGCGTGGAATATCAAGCTCTTCGACTTCCCAAACCTTGCCCGCAAGGGCAAAGCGATCGCCGACAGGAGGAGGTGAAGTGATAGTACCTATTTCGTCGGATTCGCATCTGACGGTAAAGTCCTCGCTGTCCTTAAATACAGCATAGAATTTAAAGCTGTTTGTAAGTTTTTCGCCCTCCAGCCCAACGATAAGTCCCTTTTCCTCGGTCTGCTGAATATATCCGTTTTGAAGCATAGACATAAGCAAAGTTTTGTAATCATCTTTGGAAACATTTTGAAAGGGTGGCAAATCAAAAACTCTTTCCGCAAGTGCTTTTGGAGTTAATTCACCCGAAGCGTTAAGTATGGATAACGTCTGCTGAAACAGCAGGCTGAATGGCATTTTTTTTACTCTCGGGGGTTCAATAAAGCGTTCTTCGATATAGAGCTGAATTATAGCTATAGCTTTTATAAGCTCCCAAGGTATAAGCTGTGGTAACGGTGCGTTAGGTAACGGATTCTCTTCTCGGAACACCATCATCATTTCGGGTGGCGTATTTCGTCTTCCCGACCTGCCGAGTCTCTGCAAAAAGCTCGAAACTGAATTTGGAGAATTGTTCTGAACTATACGTTCAAGCCTGCCTATATCTATACCAAGCTCAAGAGTAACTGTTGCACAGGTAACGGTGTGAGTGTCATCATCTTTTAGTTTCATTTCGGCTTCTTCACGCAGGGATGCTGACAAATTACCGTGATGTATGGTGAATATGTCCTCTTCTTTTTTTGCATCGGCTATTTGCCTAAGAGTTGCCGTAACGTATTCCGTTTCTTCGCGGGAATTGGAGAAAACAAGCGATTTTTTGTTTTTTACGCAGTTGTATATATATTCATATCCCGGGTCAAATAAAGCTTTGCCGTTTGTATTGTCCGTCGCGGGAACAGCTTGGTTTTCGTTTTGATTTTGGATATAAAAATGCTCTAACCCAAGTCGCCAACGAAGCTTTTCAGCAGGCAGCTCGGGCATTTCGGTGTCCCGTCCGCTTCCCGTACCAAGCCAATCGGCAGCAATTTTTGCATCTCCGACGGTTGCGGACAGACCTATTCTTCGGGGGCTGTTGCATATAAGGCGTTGCAACCTCGAAAGCTGACAAATTATCTGATTACCTCTGTCGGTTCCCGTCAAGGTGTGTATTTCATCGATGACGATATATCTTAAATCATGAAAGAGTCTCACTATATCATTTGAACGGTTCATAAGCATACTTTCAAGCGATTCGGGGGTTATCTGCAAAATACCGCTTGGATTTTTGAGGGCTTTGGTTTTATGAGATGCAGATACATCGCCGTGCCAATGGAATACGGGTATTCCCGAGAGGTCGAGAAGCTCGTCCATACGGTTAAATTGGTCATTTATAAGGCTTTTGAGGGGAGAAATATAGAGAACGCCGAAAGAAGTCGAGGGATTTTCCGACAGTTCAGTTAAAATAGGAAAAAAGACCGCTTCTGTTTTACCCGAGGCGGTAGACGAAGTGAGAAGCAGATTGTTGTCGGTGTCGAAGATGACACGAGCTGCTTCGACTTGTACAGCACGCAGCTCTTCCCAGTTGTTTTTGTATATAAAATCTTGTATAAACGGGGCATACCTTTCAAAAATATCGCTCATAATTATTTTCACCTCGAACTATAGTATAACATAAAAAATAATATGTGGGAATATTTTTGAAAAGTTTTTCTTCAAGATTAGATAATTCTTCGGCATTTAAAAAGCCTTCTGCTATATTCCATAAGCGTTGCTGTCAATAAGGAGGTCAGTAGAAATTGATTTTTAAACTAATCCGAAAAGAATGATAAAAAAGTTAAATAGACTGTATAATCGTGTAAAATGGTGAAGTTTGGTTTAATCAGCCTATAAACATTTGTGTCCAGTAATGACCTTTTGCGACGTAACCGACACCTATTTGCGTATAGTTAGCATTAAGAATATTTGCCCGATGTCCCGATGAGTTCATCCAACCGTTTACGACTGCGGAAGGTGTGGAGTACCCCATAGCGATGTTTTCTCCTGCGTATTTGTAAGAGATATTAAAGGCCTTTATCATATTGAAAGGCGAACCGTATGTGGGGCTCGTGTGGGAAAAATAATTATTATCAAGCATATCCTGTGACTTATAGCGTGCAACTCTTGCTAATTGCCAGTTTATTGTAAGCTCTTTCAGCCCGTAGTTTCTGCGTACTTCGTTGACAAGCCGCACGACCTCTTGTTCAAAGGATAGAACGCTTGAGTCTATTGTCGGAACCGTTACGACATCCCCCGGGTAAATAAGATCGGGATTTTTGATTTGCGGGTTTGCCGAGATGATTTCAGACAGTCCGACTTCATATCTGACGGCAATTTTCCAAAGGCTGTCGCCTTTTACGACCGTATATTGTGTAGCGGCAGCTGCCGACAACGACAGCGTTACTAAAACAACAGCAATTATTATAACACTTATTATTTTTTTCATTTTTCTTCTCCTTTTTGCTTTTGTTAATATTATTTACCGAAAGGTGTAATAAAAATTAAGGTTATTTTTGGGAAATTGATTGCAGAATAATATGATAATTGTTTGTATTTTATATTGATTTAGTGAGAAAAATGTGGTATAATTTACAATTGAGTAGGTGTATAGAAAGAAAGGTGATATAGTGCAAGCGATAAATAATATAAGGTATGTATCGAAAAAATACAGCTTTTTGTTGAAACAGCTTGTTTCCCGCGATTTTAAGGTGAAATATAAAAGAAGTGTGCTGGGTGTATTTTGGAGTCTTTTGTACCCCGTGTTGACAATGGCGGTAATGGCTTTGGTTTTCACCAACGTGTTTAAGTTTACCACCCCCGGCGTAAATTATCTTGCATATCTTATGTCAGGACTTGTAATGTTCAACTATTTCAGTGAGGCTTCAAATCTTGCGATGAGCAGTGTTGTTGCAAATTTCAGTTTGATTAACAAGGTTTATATGCCGAAATATATTTTCCCCGTTTCAAAATGTGTTTTTGTAGGAATAAACTTTTTACTTTCTCTCATTCCTTTGTATGTTATCCTGATTGCAACGGGAACGGGTGTGAATATATATCATCTTTTTTTACCGTATGCATACCTTTGCCTTTTCTTATTTACTTTAGGTTTTAGCTTAATATTGTCCTCGGTTGCTGTGTTTTTAAGAGATATGTTTTATATTTACGGTGTTGTTATTTCTCTTTGGACATATATGACGCCCATTATGTACGATATTGCGATAATAGACAAGCCGGCACTTTTGTTTATATTTAAGCTCAATCCTTTATATTGGATAGTATATTTTGTAAGACGTATTATGCTTTACAATACCATTCCCGAAATAAACGTGTGGATATATTGTGCATTGGTTGCGATAGCGGCAATGACAGTAGGCTTGTTTGTGTTTAAGAAGACTCAGGACAAGTTTATATATTATGTGTAAAGGAGGTTAAGACTGTATGGAACAGAATTATATGGTTGAAGTTGATAATGTTTCGATGCGTTTTAACCTCGGAATAGAAAAAGGCTTTTCGCTGAAGCAATGGTTTGTTGACGTGGGAAGCGGAAAAAAGAAAGAGAAAAAAGAATTTTGGGCGCTGACCGACGTTAGCTTTAAGGTTAAAAAGGGCGAGGTTATTGGGTTTATAGGTTCCAACGGAGCAGGTAAATCGACGATGCTCAAAGTGGTTGCCGGAGTAATGAAACCTACTAAGGGCGAGGTTAAGTCCTACGGAAATATATGTCCGATGATTGAGCTTGGTGCAGGCTTTGACTCACAGCTTACTGCAAGAGAGAATATATATCTCAACGGAGCGATAATGGGATATTCCAAGGAATTTATTGATTCTAAATTCCAAGAGATAGTAGATTTTTCAGAATTGCACGATTTTCTTGAAGTTCCGGTCCAGAATTTTTCATCGGGTATGGTGGCGAGATTAGCATTTTCAGTAGCTACTGTAGTTGATCCGGAGATATTGATAGTAGATGAAATACTGTCGGTAGGAGATATTGCTTTCCAAGCAAAGAGCGAGCAGAAAATGCTTTCTATGATAAACGGCGGTACAACAGTGCTGTTTGTTTCTCACTCGCTAGAGCAGGTAAAGAAAATGTGCGATACTGTTGTGTGGCTTGATCACGGTCATGTAAAGATGATTGGTGGA
>JAZOUV010000016.1:0-42178 GCA_045658315.1 Eubacteriales bacterium | reverse complement strand
AACAGACCAAAGATTTTATTTACAAAACGGCGGTTTTATAACATATAATCCTGATGTTGCAACTGCAATCGGCGGTTATCCTCAGGATGCCATATTAGATTTTATTGATTCCAACGGGCAATATAAAAAGGTCAGAAGTTTAATTGACGATAACACAAATAACTTTGTAACGGATGAAACCCTGATTGACGGCACGAATTGGGAAGAAATCCAAATGGGTGGTTCATCCCGTAACATCGGCGAAATAGTAACATCAACAATACCTTTGACAGATGCCGGATTGCATTTATTAGACGGTGCATTGTTGCAATACGGAAGTTATCAAGCATTTATTGACTATATTGCAGACTTATATGACAGTGGAGATTACACGGCAATATTTGACACAGAGGCTAATTGGCAAAATGCAGTAACTCAATATGGTGTATGCGGAAAGTTTGTTTATGACAGTGTAAATAATACCGTAAGACTTCCTAAAATAACTGGATTTATTGAGGGTACAACAGATTTAACAGCATTAGGTGATTTGGTACAAGCAGGATTGCCGAATATTACTGGTACTGCTACGGGGCAAGAATTTCCGCAGCAATTAATTGCTACTGGTGCTTTTACTTCTTCAACTGGCACGGCATCAAGTGGGAGTACTGGAGCAAGTACCGCTAAGATATTAGGCATAGATGCCTCTCTTTCATCCTCTATTTATGGCAACTCAAACACTGTGCAACCGCAAGCAATTAAAGTTCTTTACTATATAGTAATCGCAACTTCAACAAAAACACAGATTCAAGTTGATATTGATGAAATTGCAACAGATTTAAACGGCAAAATGGACACGGATGGAACGAATGCTGCTTCTTCCGTTCAGTTTGCAGACGGTCAATGGGTAAAATCAGAACTTAATCTTGCTTATCAAGTAACCTCACCGACAACAACAAGTGTAGAATATGATTTATCTTCATATCTGCCAAATGATAACTATAGCTATGAAGTTTTGTTTGTTAGTACAGCTACAACTGGAAGTGCAACAAATAGTCAATGTTTGGTGTCATTATCAAGCCAATATTTTGATAACGCATATATAAGCAGAGCACACACCAGAAGTTCATCAAACGTTTACGGTAGTGGCTGTGCAATTTTACCAATAGGAAACGACCATAAGGTGACTGTAAATGCTTGGCCGAGCAATACGGGAACATATAGTTTAGGTGCTTTAGCTTATCGCAGAATTGGAATAAATCAATAGGAGGACTTATGACATATTATGCATTTATAGAAAATAATCAGATAAACGGAGTTGGTCAATGTCCTGTGTTGAATGAAGAAATTGCTAACTTTGAGATAACAGAAGAAGTATACAACAATATAGACCATTATATTTGGGATGGTGCGGATGTGGTTTTAAATCCGAACTATGAGCAAGAACAAGCAGATATAAGGGAAGCAGATTTTAAAAAACAATTCTTTAAGGTTGACAATTTCGGTTGGTATCGTAAACAGCCTAAAGGCTATCAGTCAGCAGTTGAAAGTATGAACGTACTTTTCAATATTGCTAATATGACACAGGGCATTCAGGCGGGATTAATCATATTCTATCAAGAGCCTGATTTCACACAGCCTGAACAATGCACTGAAGAATGGCTTGTGCAACATCAGATTGTAATGCCCGCAATGACTTTACAAGAATTTATGGGATTATATGTAGCATTTATGACAGCTTGGAACGCAGAGGAGCATGAATAATGACACTGAATTTTGTTATTCCAGAATTTAATATAAATGGTGCGGGAACTCCACCGTTACAATTTTATAAAAGAGGCTTTGTCCTCAATGGTTCAAGCGGTGGGAGTCCGTCTTATCGTGATATTATTCTCAGTGGCAATACGGCTTTGACCTTGGTAAACTCAAAAGCAAACGGACTCAATTATCTCAAATTGTTCGGGGGATGTGAACAGACAACGGCATTGCCTGACGGCTATACACAACTTGCAAGTATAAATTTTACCAGTGGCTGTTATTTTAATACTGGAATAGTTATAAATTCACTGGATGCCTATGTAAAACTGATTGCAAAGTTTGATAAACCGCCTGACGCTAGCCCACACATGATGTGGGGATTTATGGGTTCGTCTAACAACTTACCACGTTGGGGTGTCGGTACATATTCGGGCAAGTGGTTAACTTCTCCCAATGCTACTGGGCAATTCGCCTCAATAGATACGAATTTACACATTTTTGAAACTTTGTTATATGACAATAGCGGAACACCGTATTACCAAACTATTATTGATAATGTGGTTGGAGTTAATGCAGCATGGTCTAGTACTGAAACAATGACAGCCAACACCCTGCCTATTTATATCGGTGCTAGGAATAATAATGGCACAGCAGGTAATTTCAGTGGAGGTGATTTCACATATCTCGAAGTAATACAAAAAGGTGTGTGTTCTGCTCGTATTTATGCCTGCAAACGTAATTCGGATAATGCACTAGGATTATATAATACTATTACAAATGAATTTTTAACAAATCTCGGTACAGGCACGGTTACGGCGGGGAGTACAACAATAACTCCGTCACCTTATATGAGCATACCTATTAAGTGCAACAATGGTGAGATAAAGTACGGTCAGTATGGTAAGAATTTATTTAATAAGGCAACTTTTGATTTTTCGACATCAACAACGCTAAAATATGTTCCTATATATGTTGGTGACGGTACATTTACTATGTCAACACCTGACTTTGGAGTTGAAACCAGTGCAAATCTTTTCTTCTTAGCAGGGTCGGTTGATACTGGAGCAAACAGCCGTATAAATGGTGTATGGACAAATAATGCAATTACGCAAACAGCAATAGATGGTTATGTAACTGTGGCAACGAGAACGGGTTCATCTGCGCTTAATAAAAACCCCGCAGATTATAGTTGGCAAATTGAGGTGGGTTCAACTGCGACATCTTATGAACCTTATCACATTGGTACATATACAGACGGTACGGTTGAAACGGTAGAAGTACATGGGAAGAATTATTTTGACAAGAACGCTGAAAATGTTATCTTAGACGGTTTCCCTACCGCCGCAGGAAAATGGAGTAGCTCTACAAGTTTTCGTTCAATTTGTTATAAGTTGAATGAAATGCAAACATACACAATAACAAGGGTAACATCATCACCGTCAAGTGCAGCTATGAGAGTAGTTGCTTATTCCGCTATTCCCCCAAACGATGAGGAAGGAACACCTTTGTTTATAGGGGCAAACGCAGTAAAAACCGCAACAATAACAGTTCCCGCAGGCAAGCCGTATATAATGACTTATGTCAAGCACAGTGCTGATGATATAACAAATCAGGCTTTATTAGACGGATATCAAATAGAACTCGGTACAACCGCAACAGCTTACGAACCATACTACAATGGCGGTAGCGCAACGGCTGTAAATCTGTTATGTGTACTTAATAAAAGCGGACAGAATATTTATGCACAGGATGTTCAAAACGTAACTACAGGAGCGGTAACAAGGAATGTAGGTGTTAAAGTATTTGACGGTACTGAAACTTGGGTAAAAGCAACAAACACTGATGCGGACGGCAATAATGTCTTTTATTCTGTGGTTGCAGACCGTAAAACTGGGGACACAAATATCGGGATGTTTTGCACACACTACGTTTTCAAAGGTACTGTTTCGTATTCAACATTAAAAGCAGGAGAAATGTCAATATTACAATCGGCAGGAAATGTTTACTTTGACGGAGTAGGTTACACAACGGTTGATGACTTTAAAGCTTATCTTGCACAACAATATGCAAACGGAACACCTGTTATCGTACTCTATCCTTTGGCTACAGCTACTACGGAAACAGTGACACCACAACCGCTAACAATTCAGGCAGGTACAAATATTGTGGAAATTACACAGGCAAGTATGGATAATCTTGAATTAGAAGTATCGTACAAAGCAGGGGTTGAGGTTACAGTAACAGAAATAGAAAATGCACAGTTAGATAATTCAGTGGAGGTAACTATAAATGGATGATGAAATTTTAGAACAAGTTGAACAGCCTGAACCGCTTGTTATTGAAACCAAAGGCAAGTGGCAACCGTTCGAGGCTATGGTGAATCAAACTCACGAAGTAGGACATACATACGAGATTAATATACAAGGACTTTGTGAGTTTGCAATCTCAAAAGACCGCCCAACGGCAGGGATGAGAACAAACAAGATTGTTTATACAAAACAAGAAGATAATAGATTATGGATTAAGACAGGAGGTTAGAAATGGCAAATTCATTTACCGGGTCAGTTAATACAAATTCTGAATGGGTAACAATTGACAGTGTTACAGTAGGTGTTGAGGGTAGTGAGTTTACGGGTTTTACAGCGGGAAGCACTTATTCAATACAGATGATTGGTTTGGGGTATTTGAAAATATCAAATGCTGAATTTACAATCAAAACCGACTATCCGTTCACCTTTAAGATGGGGCAAGATGACCCATATATTAAAACAAATTACACACCAGTAATGTTGACTATTTTAGAACAAGCGGAGGAATCATAATGTTTAGTTGGCTCAAGAAACGTTTACTTAAATCAATCATTAAAGACATTACAAAACAGCTTCCGAAGTACAAAGAAATGGCTTTAATCTATGTTGAACAAAACAAAGACGAAATAATTGACAAGGTCAAAAAAGCTATTGAGGAAATTGTAAAAAATGAATTGGCAAAGGTTTTGAATAAATGATTGCTTTTATACTGGAGCATTTCAGAATAGTTGACGATATTTTATTTTTTGTTTGGACGTGGAGGTTTTAAGTAGTGGACGTTGTACCGATTGGCGAGGTTAGTTTTGGGTATAGCAACATTCTGAAAACATACTATAAGCAAGGTAAATTCAAAGGCTTAAAGTCATTTACAGGAGAAGAACTCACAAAGGTTAGCCTTGACCACATAATCCCTCATTCACACGGCGGGGCAAGCGTAACAGGAAATTACATACTAACAAATGTTAAAGAAAATACAATGCGTGATACACAAAGCATTGATTACTACTTAGATAAAAACTACAAAGGAGCTATGCAATATATCGGGTGGTTTTTATCACATAAGGTAAAAGGTTTTGATTGTTTAGCTTATGCCCTAAGCATAATCAAAAACATAAACCGAAACAGTAAAAAATACATAATCAAAAGAGAGGATATCTGATGATAAAATGGACTGAAAACAAAAATGTCATAGTTTATTTTAGTGATACTCCGTATGTATCTATTCGTTATGCTGTACCGTCAATGAGTGATGCAGAAATCAAAGCAATAAAAAAATATCCGTTTATAAACAAAAGAACAATAACCGTTAGGCTTGTTGATAAAGTCAAAGACAGAACTTATGAGTTTGACATTCCCAAAAATTATTGTTATGACGGGGCATCAATCCCGTGGTTATTCCGTAGGATAATCGGTGCCCCGACAGATAACAGCTTTCTGATTGCGGCACTCGTCCATGATGTGATGTGCGAGAATCACCACTATATTATGAATGACAGACACTTTTCAAGCGAGGTTTTTAATGCACTTTTGGAGAGTTCAAAAGTAGGAAAGTTCAAGCGTTATTTAATGTTTCATAGTGTCGATTGCTTTCAGCGTTTTTGCAAATGGGAGAGTTAATGATAATGAGTTACGAATTAGCAGGGATTTTAATTACTGTAGTTATACAGGCTTTATATATAGCATTTAAAATAGGCAAATTTGAGGAAAAACTAATTTCTTTAGAAAAAAAGCAAGATAAGCATAACAATCTTATTGAAAGAATGGTAAGAGTTGAGGATTCTGTTAAAAGCTGTCATCACAGGCTTGATGATATTGTCAGGGGGTAAGTATGGTTTATGAGTGTAAATGGTTCAAACTGCATGAGCTTGTTTCCCCTGCTGTGTATGCTCATTTTGGGGTGTTTGCGTGGCGGTTTCTTGACGAGGGTATGAAAAAAGATGCTGACCTTTTAAGAGAAATTTGGGGTAAACCTTTAATTATTAACAATTACGCATGGGGCGGTTCTTATAAAGAATCGGGTTTGAGGTGCAATACTGATTCCATTGTACGCTCTAAAAAAACACCGTATTTAAGCGGCCACATTTTAGGCCGTGCGTTTGATATAAAACCTGAAGATATAAAAGATGTACCTGAACTGTATAAATGCGTGCAATTAAATTTTCATAAGTTCCAATCTATATCCCGAATGGAAAATATAAAATATGCGGTTTCATGGGTGCATGTCGACAATTTAGGAGACCGCAAAAACGCTATTGAAATTTTCGATGTTTAATTTTTTCATAATAAATCTCTCTCTTTTCTTTTCAGCCTTGCTAACTCCTTTCGTGTTCGTGTATATCTACATTAAAGCAAGGCTTTCTATTAAAACCAAACCAAACTTTTTCATATTCTTAATACATTACTACACCTCCGGCGGTTTCCTCGTCGGAGGTTTTATTTTTCTTTAGGGTATATTCCGGACTTCATTAAAGTAATCGGTTTTATTGTATAAGTCCGTATGCCTTTTTTATACGCAACCCGTCTTAATCGTTTTAAATATTTTAAGTCCTTATCCCCTCTTTCCATAATAAGGCAACATGCGGGCTGTTTGCCTGTCATAATCCCATAATGCAACGCTTGCCCAATACATTCAGCCCATTTGTTCGCAAAATCAAATTCAATTGCCTGTGTTCCCGTTAAACAATCGACACGGGTATAATCCCTCAGCTTGTATTCGGTAACTCCATTATGTGATTCGCACCAATAATTTTGGTATACCGATTCTTGATAAAGGTGCTTTGCATGGCATTTTCCCAATGTTAGGAAAATAATTAAAAGTATTAATTTTTTATTGTGATAATATTTCAATTATTTTATTTAATCGTTCTTGGTAGTATTTATTTTTATAAATCAGTGCATTTTTAAAACATTCTATTGCAGATGTTTGGTTCCCATTTCGTAATTCCTTTAAAGCATTAACACATTCTTTTCTTGCCTTTGCTTGTTTTGATAAATATGGGGGTAGAGCAAACAGATATATTATGCCTAAAATTATTAATGACATTATGGGTTCTTTTAAAACATTTCCTATCGCACCCAAAAACAGCAATGGTGCAAGAATCCAAAAGAAAAGTTTATTTATAAACACTAAAGTATTTTCTTTCAACATATAAGGCAAATAATCATATACCATACTATAAATTGTTTGGTTTTCTTCAATATCCTTGCCGCTTAAATATTTTCTATATCGTAATATACCTTTCCCACCACCTATATATGTACGTCCTTTGCCGTCAACACCAACCCTTAAACCTTTTATACCAAAAGAGGTTCCAATGCCCGAATTGGAAAGATTAAAATTGAACAAACCTGTTTTAAATGTTTTTCTTAAATGAAATCCCATATTAAACCTACTTTTTATAATGTTGCGTTCTTTTATAATTTACATGTTTATATGTACCATATTTATTTTTTCTGTAAGAACTTACTGATGTTTTTTTAGTCGCATTTGTCTTTGCTTCAACTACCGGTGCAACTATCATACAACAAAATAATACTAAAATAATTTCCGCAATAAATTTTTTCATACTAAATTCCTTTACTTTTTAGTATAATTTTGTTCTAACTCTGAAACTCTGTTTATAAGTCTGTCTTTAAAATTAAATAAATCATTTATATTTTTTATTTGAATTTTATCTTCTTTATTTCTGCCATCCGGCTGCGGTAATAAAAACGCAATATATTTATTTTGCTTATTCAAATATAGTCTACAAACCGTTTTTAGAATGTTATTGTCAAGCGTTACATTGAAATAACTAACAGTATCTTTGTATGTTACCCTTGTATAATCAATTACACCATATAAAAGTGCTTTAATAATTGCATACCCCTCTAATTCTTCAAGAGTGGTTGTAATTTCCGTTTTAGATTCTTTTTGCTCTTCTTTCGGTGCAATATTAAAATCAAGTGATGTTTTCATAACTTTTGACATGAAAAGGTTGAACGCTTCTACTGTTGTTTTTTTATGCTTTTCTATAACCTTTGCGGTTTTAATCCCCTCAAATATTCCCGATTTATCAAGCATGTATTTGACAAAATCGTCTGACGGGTTTCTGTATGCTTCTTCTATAACTTCTTCAAACGCTCTTATATATTTCAAATCACCGGCACTTGAAAAAGCCTTGTCCACATCAAAATTCTCTCTGCAAAACGCTTCAAGTGTTTTTACCTGATTTGGTTTAAAGTTCGAAAGGTTAAAAACAAAAAACGGTTCTTTGTCTAAAATGTTCGGTTCTTCAACATCCGAAAAGAATTTGTAAACAATGCCGTTTGTAAATATTATGAATTTTGCTTTACTTGCGGTAAAGTATTTGAAAAGCTGTGCACCGTGTTTTTTTATATCAAGTTTATCATTCTCAACTCTTTTACATTCTATCAGGATTGTGGGTTTATTATCTAAAAGAATCGCATAGTCAACTTTATCATCTCTTTTTGGGCTTCTGTCCGGAACATATTCCGGCACCACTTCGAGCGGATTAAAAACATCATAACCTAATGCACTCAAAAAAGGCATAATAAGAGCGGTTTTTGTTGCTTCCTCTGTTTTTAAATTGTCTTTTAAGTTTTCCGCACGCTCTTTTAATTCATTTATCTTTTCAATAAACTCCATAACCATTCCTTTCTATAACCTAAAACTCACATTTTTTATAACCTTACCAATTAATTTGAAATCGACATCTTCAAGCTGTTTTTGGGTGAATGTCTTTTGCGTGTCTCCTGACGGTGCAAACCCTTTTATTTGCACATCATTATTAATCAACACTTGCATTTCCCGAATCCAAAAACGGGTATTATTTTGACTTGTACCAAAATAAACCCCGTTACCCATAATATAATTGTGCGATGTGTCAATTATTAAAATATCGTTGTTATTGATTTTATACCAATAGTTAGACATCTTATCCCCAATCATAGGGATGATTCTTAAATGCTCGGGTGACATTTCCCAGTCGTTCTCGATAATTTCACGGTCAAACCATACAGATTGTACTTTTGATTTTTTGAGGGCATCCGGCAATCCCTCCCAGTAGCCTATTTCTATGCGGTCATTATTTAACGGCATCATTGCCAAAGTCTTAATCCCGCCCTCTAATAAAATGACGTTAAAATAATTTTCAAGCCTTTTAAGTTCTTCATGCGTAACCTGGCTTTCATTTTTTATACGTAATGATATATTAGACCTGCCCGTTCCGAGAGCTTTTCCAAATTCCTCTTGCGAAATTTTTGAGTTTGTTAAGTTTTGTATAGTGTCTAAAATTTCACCAACAGTAGTCATTTTGCACCTATGTTAATTTTTGTTTAATAAAAGTTTGTTTTACCTATTGACATAAAATAACCATTATGTTAATATATGTTTAACGCAAACAAAAGAGGTTATTATATGAACACATTTTCAATAAGATTAGAAAACGATTTACTTAAAATCATTGACGAGTTTGCACATAAAAACGAACGCTCAAGAAATTATGTAATCGCTAAAATCTTAAAAGAAAAATTTAAGTATGAACTAACCGGAGAGAGTTAGTTATTTGTACGGAGAAAAGCAGAACTTCTGATAAAGCTCCGCTGAATCTCTCCAAAAAAAAGAATAACAAAAATAAAAGCGTATGTCAATTATACGTTTAGTTTGTGTTGAACATTGAAAAGTAAATAAAGCAGTAATAGCGTTGGTAAATACCTCGAAAGAGGACTGAATAAACAGCGGAGAAAAACCGACTGCAACTCGAAAGAGCAACGCCGCAGAGTAAGAAATTTTATAATTCAGCTGTCAAGGATTACTTGACAGTTGCCTATAGAATTTATTATCTCTTCAGATTGATGAAAACAAGTAGAGCGGGCTTCCTATTTATGTTTACGGGTACATTGTATATACACACTTTCCCGCTCTTTTCTTTAGACTTCTAACTAATCTATAAAGCTACCGGGGGCGATATTCTTAATTCAAAACTATTTAAACTCTATTTTATTCTACTGCCCCCTTTTTTTTGAAAGAAAGGAGAACTATATGAAAGATTTATTGATTATGCGTAGGCTTATTTGTTTTTTGCTTGTATGGAACTTGTTACTTACTTGTACATTACTTGTACAGTTTGACAAAAAACAAGAAACGAAATTAAACAATGAGATTTGTATTTTGGAAGAAATCCCGATGGAGGAGTTGAAATGACAACAACCGACACTACAGAAGATATGCACAGAGCTGTATACAATCATTTATACGATATGAATAAACGTCTTGTCTCGGCGGTGTTTCCAAAGATAACCGTTGAGTTAATGGCAATAATGAGTCATGATGCGTATTCCGAAATGATACAAATGGCTCAAAAAGGACTGTTAAAAGATTATTACGAAAAGCTAAAGAAAGGAGCAGTTTAATTATGGCAGCAGGATTTGGAAAAGCTCAAGCGGAATATGAACGTCATTTAACCGCACCTTATGATGAGGGCGGAGTTTTATATGACGAAGAATGGGAACAGGAACAAAGAATGGACTATTTGGAAACACAAGCAGAATATCAAATGGAAAATGATTTTTTGAATTTATAGAAAGGAGAATGAAAAAATGGAAAATGAAATTATTGATTTAGAACCACAAGCGAATATTGCAGCTCCGCCGATTTCGGCAATGCCTGTAAGTAATGACGGTTTACCGCCGTTAGAAATTGTTGCAAAACGTGCGGAAAAAATGAAGCAAATTATGACACTCGCTTATAAAACATTATCACCTAAAAATGTAGTTAATTTTGGCGGTGAGCCTTATATAGACCACTTAGGCAGCAAACAGATTGCGAATTTCTTTGGACTTGTTTGTAAACAAAACAGCAATGAGAGGGGAGTTGCTTATCAAAAAGAAATAATAGATCCTGACACAAATCATTACACAATAAAAATAAGCGGTCAGGTTTATTTTGCAGGACATCCCGAGGACGCAGAAATTTATGAGGGTTCGGCTGACAGTTTTGGTGAATTTTTCAGACAATGGCAAATTGTTGAGGATAGAGAAGTAGATGGAAAAACTAAAAAAGTTGTAGTATCAGCATTGACACTACCTCAAACCAAAGTAGAAGAAAAAGCGACAGCGAATTTATTACAAAGAGCCATTAAAAAGAAATTAGGGATTTCTCCTTCATGGGAAATATTAGAAGCTGCCGGAATCAAGAAAGAAGATTGTAAAGGATTTAATTTTAACACCGGTAACACTCCGGATAGTCCGGAAACTATCGAACTTAAAAAGAAAGTTTGGGAGAAAATTGTTGAAATCTGTAACGGTGATGTTGAACTAGCCAAAAAGACACTTGCTAAACATACCGCCTTTAATGATTTTAAAGGTCATGCAGATATTAATAAGGTATCTGAAAAACAATTAGGATTTTTATCTCAAAAAGTGGATAAAGCGTATAACGAATATTTAGATAAATTAGCAGCAAAGGAATAAAAAACAATGGAAATAAAACAAACTCAAGAAGAATTTATTGCCCGCAAGGTTGATTATCCGGATATAGCGCAAATAATAAAGCAAAAAATAATATCTGAAAAAAACAAAGTCCACGCTTGTAATTCTCTATGGGCATCAGAAGCCGCACACGATTGCGCAAGATATCTTGTATATCAACAATGCGATTGGGATAGAGCAAAAGAAACGGAAGATAATCTTTTGTTAGTATTTCACGAAGGAAACATACAAGAGGACCAATTAATACTTGAAATTCAAAAAGCCGGGATTAAGGCAAAAGATTTACAAATAGCTATAAAAATCGGTGAAGCTAATATATCGGGTAAATTAGACTTAATCGCAGAGGTTGAGGGTTCTGACGGAGTTATAAGTAATATTCCGATAGAAATAAAATCAATGTCTGATATGGTTTATAATTCCGTAAATACGGTTGAGGATTTAAAAAAATATCCCTGGACACGTAAATATTACGGACAAGTACAAATATATTGTAAAAATGATAATTGGTTTTTTCCGGAATGTTATTTACTTGCCAAAAATAAAAGCACAGGTGCTATAAAACTCATTAAAGATTTTGACGGTGGAAATACAATAAAATTCAATCAGGAATATTGGGATTGGATGATTAACCGAGGTAAAAAGATTAATGAGAATGTATTTTCAAACAAATATATTCAAATGGAAATTGCCAAAGAAAAAGCTCTTTTAACAGGTAAAGATACAAAAAAAGAACAGACAATTAAAAATAAAATAGCAAAATTGGAATCGAAAATTACTTATCCTGAACGTATTAAATACGATTTAAAGGTATGTAAAGGTTGCAAATATGAACATATTTGTATAACTGATTTAACTTCCGAAATAGGCTCGCAAATAACAAATGAAAGCATTATTGAAGCAGTTGGCGATTATGTAAAAGCAAAAAAAGAGCAGGAAAAATTTAAAGAAGCAGACAAAAAATATAAAACGTGTCTTACCACTTTAAAAGAAATATTTCCGCTTGAAGATAATATTTACTTTGCCGGAGAAAAATATATTATTCAAACAAAAAAACGCAAAGTAAAAGATTCCGAGTATTTGGCATTTGATGTGTCAGAAGCTGAGGGGGGTTGAATAATCCCCTTTTTATGAGAGGTAGAAATGCACAGAGGATATATAAAACTTTATAGAAAAATGACAGAATGGGAATGGTACAAAAATATTCCTGTGAGAGTTTTATTTGAGCATTGTTTGATAAAAGCAAACATTGAAGATAAAAAATGGCAAGGTATAGTAATTAAAAAGGGTTCGTTTGTTACAAGTCTCGATAACCTAGTAAATGAAACGGGTTTAACGAAAATGCAAGTTAGAACCGCTATAGAAAAGCTAAAAATGACACACGAAATAACACACCGAGCAACACGCCATTATTCAATAATAACAATAAATAACTTCGATTTGTATCAAGATAATAACACACAAAATAACACACAAATAACACACAAACAACACACAGATAACACACAAATAACACTAACTAAAGAAGATAAGAATATAAGAAATATAATATATGCTCAATTTGTAAAGTTTTATGAAGCATACCCCAAAAAGAAATCAAAACAAGCAGCAGAAAGAGCATTTAATTCAGCTATAAAAAAAGTTGATTTTGAAACCATTATGAAAGGACTTAATGCATATAAGGAAGAGATCAAACGGAAACAAACGGAAGAGCAATACATCAAATATCCGGCTACATGGCTCAATCAAGGCTGTTGGGATGATACATATCAACAGGAAGAAAAATATGTTGAAAGACCGTATAAGTCGATAGGTGATGAATATAATTGGGGGGATGAGATAAACTATGACGACACACCTTACAGAGCAAATAGATAAAATACAACTTGAAAGACAGCTTGAACTTGAAAGAACTTTATTGGGAATGGTTATAAAGGGTAAAGAACATAAACGGGGACATATAATGGAACACCTAAGCCGTGATATGTTCATCGGACATACTAATCTTGAAATTTTTGATATGATTCAAGACCAGTATAAAAGACACGGCATTAAAAGACTTGATGCTGATGCTCTTATTAACGATTACAAAGGTAAGCAGTTTAAAAACGGAGTTTTTGAGGCATTACTGGACTTAAATTATGAGTTTATAACCGATATTAACTGTGATTTTTATATAAAAAGGATTCAAGAAAATTGGGAAAACAGAATAGCAGAATCTTGTAAGAGCTTAGACGATTTTAAAGAACTTGAAAATAAGAAAAAACAATTTGAAATAGTCGATTCAAAAACAATCTCATTTATTAACGATATTGAGGATATATCGAAAATGGGAGACGACTACGAAACACGAATGAAACTTGAACCCATAAAAACCGGGTTTAACACGATAGACAGCAAAATTGGTTGTATGCAAGGCGGCGACATGATAATTTTGGCAGCCGCAACAGGAATGGGTAAAACTTGTGTAATGCTCAATATAGCACTATCAATGGCAAAACAAGGCAAAAATGTGTTGATATTCTCTCTTGAAATGAACAAAGAACAATTATTGAATCGTATTATCTCATCTGAAGTCGGTATAAGTTCAAGCAAATTTAGGAATGCGACATTAACAAAGGACGAAGAAATTAAATTTTTTGGCTATGCATTTTCGGATGAGTTTGATAAATTAAACATCCAAATTTGCACTGAATACAATATAACGACAAACAGAATCAGAAATATTGTACTGGGTTCAAAGGCTGATATTGTTTTTATTGACTATATGGGACTAATCAGCAATAACAATAGCAAAAGTTCTTATGAGAGAATGTCGGAAATTTCGAGAGATTTAAAACTACTGGCAATGGAATCCAAAAAGCCTTTTATAGTTTTACATCAACTTAACAGAGCAAACACTGAGCGAAAAGACAAACGCCCTATTTTATCGGATTTAAGAGATTCGGGAAAAATTGAACAAGATGCCGATATTATCGGCTTTGTTTATAGGCCGGCTTATTATGACGAAACGCGAAATAAAAGCCTCATGCAGCTTATAATTGCAAAAAATAGACACGGACAAAATGACGTTGTTTGTGAGTTGAAATTTAACCCGACTACACAAAAAATAAGTGAAAATTACTACAATCAAGTTTTATAGGAGGAGAAATGTACTACAGAATTTTAGATTTTATTTTTCAATCCCGTTGGTATCAAGTAATGCTAAGAGATTATATGGAGAGTAGAAAATGCAGATAGAATTTGAAATATTAGGCAAAGCAAAAGCAAAGCAGAGCTTTAAAATAGGTCGTGACGGGTTTAAATACACTCCGGCTGATATTAAAAGTTACGCTAATTGGGTAAGATTATCATTTATGCAAAAATATCCCAAACACTTACCGTCAGTATTCCACGAAAAACAATTATTTGTGGAAATTGATGTGAATGTTGCCATACCGAAAAGTTTTAGCAAAACAAAAAAAGAACTGGCAATGTCAGGAATGATAAGACCTATAACAAAGCCCGATTGTGACAATGTTTCAAAAAATTTATGTGATGCTATGAACGGAGTTGTTTTTCCTGACGACAAGCAAATTGTAAGTTTAATTGTAACAAAATGGTATTCGGATATTGAAAAAGTGACTGTAAAAATAAAAGAAATTTAAAGGGGATTGCTTTATGTTATACAAAATAATACGGCAGGAGAGATTAACACAATACCGTAACAGGGTGCGGCAATTGAATTTTCTACGCTCAAAAAAATACGAGATATTGAATAGCTGCGGACTTAAAGCATACGATTATACAAAAATTAAAGTGACCTCCGGAAACGGCAAACGATTAACCGAGCAAGAACGGGCGGTTTTGATTGTTGAAAAATACGATAAAAAAATAAAAGAACTTGAGGCGATAATTTCAACGGACACACAGGAGCTTGAAGAGCAAATTGCGAGGGTAGACCAAAAATCTGATAATTGGAAACATGCAGAAGTTCTGAGGTGTTTTTATCTTGAAGGTGAAACCAAGCAAGAAACGGCATTGAGAATATACGGGGATGATTCAAAACAAGCGGTTAAAAATTTATCGGAACTGATAAAAACGGCTCTTGAAATTTTGGAAAAAGTAAGCAGCACTCCGTTTGTTAAAATCGAGCAATTGGTTTTGGACAATTGGTAAAAAGAGGTGAATTTTATGTACTATAGATATTCAAAACTATATTATAGTTGGAATTTCACAACCGCCTGCTGTTTCAAGTACAAAACAAAATGCGAGTTATGCCCGAATGAAATTGTTTGCAACATTTATAAGGAAGAGGACAAAATACACCCGATAAAAAGAGCGACAATGTGGACATTGGCAAACATCGGGGTTAAAGGTTTGGAGAAGTTTATAACACAAAATATGGAGGATGATATATGGTAAAAGGATTTGAAAAGGCATACGCAGAATACGAAAGGTTAAGGGAAAGAGCTTGCGAGCCGTGCGAACCTGAAACTGTATGGGCGGAAGAAATAGAGCCGAATATTTATGACGAACAGTATAACTGTCAGGAATGCGAGAATAAAGAATGCGAATATTGGAGTGAATACAATGACACGAGAGATGAATAAGCCTGATTGGTGCGGGTATAAAGGAGATTGCAATTGGTGGCAAGCAAGTGGCGGTATATTTTGTTTAAATTGTTCTGATTTAAAGCAAAAACAACGCAAGCTAGACGATTGGATAAAACCGTTTATAGATTCAATAAATGAGAGGTTTTAAGCAATGTTAAATATAGAGGGCGTAACAAACACTATTATAAATGATGACTGTATGAATGTTTTAAAGCAGTTGCCTGATAAATGTATTGATTTGGTGCTGACAGATCCACCGTATATAATATGCGATCACGGTGGTACAAAGTCAAAAATGGCGCAAAGAGTAGCAAAAGTTAGAGATAAAATTGATGATTTAACAAAAGATTTTGATTTTGAAAATACAGTCAATGAACTTGTAAGAGTCTGTAAATACATAAATATAGTTATGTTTTGTAGTAAACAACAAGTTTCTAGGACTATGCAATATTTTGAAAATAAAAATTTACAAGTTAATTTATGTGTATGGGATAAAACAAACCCTGCACCATTGGGCAACAACAAACTTATAAATAATTTGGAATATATTGTTATTGCAAGAGAAAGCGGTGCATATTTTAATAATGATTTACCTGTGAATAAAAAAAGAATGAGTTTTTTATATCCTACTGGAATAAAAGAATATCATCCTTGCGAAAAACCAATAGAACTTATAACAGATTTAATAAATTTATATTCAAACGAAAACGACCTTATACTTGATTGCTTTTCAGGTTCAGGAACAACGGCAGTTGCTTGTCATAATTTAAAAAGACGGTTTATATGCATAGAAAAAGATTATGACTACTGGAAAGCAAGCGTTGAACGGTTAGAGAATGCACAAGCACAATTAAAGTTATTTTTATAACTGTTGCAGAATGGAGAGGTTGAAATGAAGATGAATCAAAAAGGCAGGGGGAATGACGAGTTCTGTACTCCTGACTATATTTATAAGCAATTAGACAGAATTTTTAAGTTTGAATTTGATGCAGCTTGTACTCCTGATAATAAAAAATGTACAATGGCACCTTTTGATGGGCTACATACTACTTGGCTATACAGAACTTTTTGCAATCCTCCATTTAGTCAGAAAGCGGAATTTATCAAAAAAGCTGATTACGAAGTACAAAATAATAATTGTCCTATTTGTGTAATGATTTTGCCATTAAACTGTATGGACACAAAAGTATGGCACGAAGTTATTGAAGGTCGTTACCATTATGAGATTTTAAAAGGTCGGATAGCTTTTATAGATCCTGAAACACGCAAACCTAAAAAGGGTAATAATTCGGGAACTGTAATTGTATATTTTAAGAAAAGAATAGAGGTCTAATATGTGGATAACGAAAGACTACAGGGGCAATAAGCAGGTTTGGTATGAGTCAGAACTCATTGAGCAGATTCGTAAAGAATGCGAAGAAACAGATAAATATTATTCTGAATGCATAATAAAAAATCGTGAAACCTTAGGGCAATTTATGGATGAGGAAAATATGACGTGGCTTATGGGTAGAGCACACCACGCAGGTGAAATATTGAGAATAATACAGGAGAATGAAGGATGAAGGACTACTTATTAAAACACTATTCCCGAACTTATGAAAACTTTGACAAGTGTATGGCTTGTTTTGAGGATTTGATTAAGATTTGTCAGAGGCAACAGAATTATGAAATAGCCGAACGGATAAAAATATTATTGAGTGAATTGGAATTAGTAAAGGAGAATGAAAAGTGAAAACGGAAGAATTAACTAAGAGAGAAAAAGAAATAATAACACTCGTTTCTAAAGGTTTATCTAATAAGGAAATCGCCGAAAAACTTTGTATAGCATTACCTACAGTTCAAACTCATACGATTAATATAATGGGGAAATTTGGTATTTATGATGGTACGCAGAAAGATAAGAATATAAAACGTCTGCGTATGGCTTTATTTTATCTAAAACAGCATAAAGAACTATTGGAGGACTAAGAATGGAAGATAGATTTAAGTTTAGAACATATATACCTGATTTAAAATTTTTTAAATATTGGGGTTGGATAGAAGATAATCATTATGTCGGGTTATGTGCTTGTGGCGATTATCAAATGCCCGAACTATTAGAAAAATACACAAACCAATGCACAGGCTTAAAAGATAAGAACGGCAAACTGATTTATGAGGGGGATATAGTAAACACCTATCCGAGTGGATTTTTTGACGCTTATAATGACATATTTTTTATTAAAAATAATTTATGTGGGTTTTATCTAGCAACACCTTATAAAAAAATGAGTGGTGATTGGGAAAGTCAAGATACTATTGGTTGCTACGATAAAGAATTTTATGAAGTAATCGGCAATATATACGAGAACCCTGAACTATTGGAGGAGTAAATGAACGAAGTAGAAAAGGTTGAAAATGCTTTGTTTTTATGTAATAATGTTATTGACCACGACAATACAAAAAATTTAATAAGAGCTATAAAGCCCTCTTGTATTTCGTCGTGGTTATACAAGGGGCTTTTAATATAGGAGAACCACGACAAATGAGTAAACTAAAAGATTTAACAGGGCAAAAGTTCGGAAAACTTACAGTAATTGAACGAGCTGAAAATGATAATAGGGGGAATGTCCAATGGTTATGTCAGTGCGAATGCGGGAATAAAAAAGTAGTTAGGGGTTATCAATTAACAAGTAATAAAACAAAGTCTTGTGGTTGTTTAGTAGGGCATAATAATGGTGTTCATTATAAAACAAGAACTCGTTTATTTAACATTTGGGCAAGTATGAAACAAAGATGTTCTGATAAAAATAGTAATAATTATAAAAATTACGGCGCAAAAGGTGTAAAAGTTTGTGGTGAGTGGCAGAATAATTTTGTAGCTTTCTCAAATTGGGCAAAAGCAAATGGTTATAATGATAAACTTACTATTGACCGTATAGATAATAAAAAGGGATATGAGCCATCTAATTGCCGTTGGGTTGATATGAAAACTCAACAAAGAAATAAAAGTAATAACCACTTGGTTACAATAAATGGCGAAACGAAATGCGTTGCGGAATGGTGTTCACTTTATCCTATTTCTCCTAGTGCTGTATGGAAAAGAACTGATAAAGGTATGGACATAGTAACAGCAATAACAAAACCATCAAGAAAATGGAGGTATTGGGAATAATGGAAAGTCAAGTAGAAAAGATGTATGAGAATGCAGGGGTAGAACCAATTTATCCATATACAAAGTGTTATCCTGAGTTTACCGCAGAGAAACAGCTACTTTTAATACAATGGTTTCTTGATAGAACAGACCTTTATTTACACAGGCATAAAACTGATTTTACTTACTCAATAGCATCAGGTAGTTATGCTGTGAATAAATATAAAGACTTTAAAGAAAGTATAGCAGAATTTATAAATGCTAATTGGCAAGACCTAACTGAAGAAAAAAAAGCACAGATAAAAAATATTTTAGAATCGGAGGTAAGGGGATGAGTGAATTATTTAATTTACAATTACCATTATGGTTTTGTATTGTTATCTGGTATATAGGCTATGTAATAGGTATAGCTGTTGAAAAAAGTTATAGGAGATAAATAAATGACAGAAGAAATAATAAAAGAATGCGAGTTTTATTTGCCATTAAGCGCAAACTGTAATGAAATATTAGATAGTAATGGAAATGAAGTTTATAAGTGTCTGAGCAGGCAGGACTGCTACTACAAGCAACTCAAACGAGCAGAAATTGAAATTGAAAAATTAAAGGGTGTTGACGGAAGCGTACATCCTGATAGTGCATATTATAAGATTACACGCTTAGAGCAAGAAAACAAAGAACTGAAAGAATTAATTGGTAAAACAAGATATAACAGGCTTGAAATGTATGAAAGTTTTGGAACAGAATGCAATAAATACCGCTCTGCATTGGAAGAAATAAGGGAAATTGCAGATGATACATTTAAAGTTTGTGATGATGATTGTGGCAATGCGAGAAAAATAAAATTAATAATAGACAAAATCAACGAGGTTTTAAAATGATTAGAATACAAACAACAAATAACATTCCGAGAATAATATTGTCACACAAAAAAAATTGTGATAATATGTTACAAAATAGAACCTGATTTCAAGATGTGGTAGAATGGAGTTAACAAAAAGAGAACCAATAAGGCTCTCTCTTGTCTGACTATTTCAAGTATCGATAAATAGTGTCGGCGAGGACAACAAGATTTGTGATAACCTGGAGCAAGTCAATTAGGGATTTATTCATTTCAACCTCCATTTCTACCCTTTTCTGTCTACAAACTATCCTGTGTGTAGCGGAGGTGTTACCCTTAAAACACATGCTATCACATGCTTTAAGCTGATGTAAAAAAGTTTACAAATATTTACAACCCGTTCTATGTATTACTGACACCCAAAAAGAAAGGAATCCTCATATTTACACCAAAGGATGCCGTGTCACATCAAAAACGGGTTTCCTTGTCTTATAGTGTACGGTGGCTAAAACAACAGAATAATTACTGTCTACAAATGTAATTTTGACTATCCATTAGGGAGGGAACAGTCACCCCCTCCCGAAAGACAAGGACTAATACAAATGATGTAGTTAAAAAGGCGGGTAAAAATGTTCCGGGGGATAAATATATCATCTGCAGTTAAAATTTACATTTCTTTACATAATATAAATTATCGCTATTTATCGCTTCGTATCGTACAAATGGACTAGAACCATTTTTCATATTTTATCGACTATTTTTAACCGGTTTGGCAGGATTTTTTACAATTTCTTGTTGAACCGGTTCTTTTTGCATGTCGGGATTATTTGTATCATTTATAACTGTCATAGAAGTTATACACCACGTTATGACACATAATAATACGGTTATCAAAACACCTAACAACACGGTTAAAACGGTGTTTCTCTTTTTGAGCATTTTATTCTCGGCAGATGTTCTCAAATACTCTGTCTGCTTGTTATTCTCGGCTGTTGTTAATAACATGATTTGTTTATCACGTTCTCTTAATTCGTTATACATAGTTTCTTGCAACGTGGTAAACCGTTCAATGTAACGATTTGTAAAGTCAAGCAAAACGTTATCTTGCAAATTTTCTTTTTCGGGTTCAACGTCAATAATATCTGCATTTTTGTCGGTGTTGTCACTGTTATTTGACACCAAACCCATGCCCCGTGATAATCTTTTTTCTTCTTCCAGTTCCCAATCCTCAAATAAAATAACCATTTGACCGTCTTTCTGTGATACTTCGTAACGGTCTTTGTAACGTCTTATATCGGTGTTGTCACCTGACGTCTTAATCTTTTTCACAATCGCTGTGCGAGAACAGCCAAAAATCTCCTGTAATTCTTTAATCGTGTACTCTTTTCTCATAATTCTAACTCCATAAAAAACCGTGTTAAAACGGTCTATAACTCCGTTGTGATACGTTTAAGCTACCCTATTGACATCTATACTAGCATGACTTTATAATTTACACAAGTAAAACTAAACAATAAAAAAGACCTCTTGGAGAACCAAAAAGTCATCATTAAAATTCACAACTTTATGATACTACTTTTCTCCCAATAGGTCAAGCCACGGCTATGGAAATTTTTTGGAGGAAGCTATGAACACAGTAAAAAAGAGGATTACGACACAATTTGACCTGACAAATGACATTCTTAATAATTTGTCACAATTTAACATTACCCCTACGGCAAAACTTGTTTTGCTATATTTAACAAGCTGCTATAACCCAAAACACGCTGAAATATTCCCAAAACAAAAAACAATTGCAATAAAATTAGGGGTTTCAGAGCGGAGTATAACGAGAGCCATTCAGGAGCTTTTTAACGAGGGATTAATACTAATTGAATGTAAATATACCAATCGGTATAAATTCACGGCAAGAATCGTGTCACAGCAAGCGGAAATTTTGTCAGATGATTTAAGACAGAATGGCACATTAAAAGATGACAATTTGTCACCTCATGTTATAGAACAAACTATTGAACCTTATAATCAACAAACGGAGTTTTTAAAATCGGGGGGTAATGTATATAAGGGGGATGATGAATTTCTCCGGGATTACGCAATAAAACACGGTGCAAGAAATATTGATGCTTATATAAACACGCTCAAAAAATCCAAAAGTGCGGAAAACATAATTAAGGAATACCGAAAAAAACAAAACAGAGCTGTTTATGTTTTCAAGCAAACAGATTTACTCCGAGAAAAACGGGAACAACAAAAACAAGAACGGGTTATGCCGGATGAGTGCGAAGCGTGGACAAAGTTTGGGGAAAAACACGGTATCAAAAAGTAACTAAAAAACTGGTGGTCTTAACTGGGTGTAGGTGGGGTTATATTACCCGCAATAATTCTGTATTGTTATAGTGGAAAGGTTGCCGAGAAAACAGGGGAGTTTATGGCAGAATTAGAAAATGAACAATGGGAAATATTTTGTCATGAGTATGTTGTTGACTTTAACGGAACCCAAGCAGCTATAAAAGCAGGCTATACTCCAAAAAGTGCAAGAGTTCAAGCAAATCGTTTGTTAACAAATGATAACATTCAACGTCGTATTAAAGAACTTACTCAAAAAAAAGTTGAACGCATTGAATACACACAAGATGATGTGATGCGTGATTTGTTGGAAGTTAAAAACAGATGTATGCGAGCGGTGCCTGTAAAGTTTATGGGTAAACCTGTCTTTGATGAAAACGGACAGCCGATATGGAAGTTTGATTCACAGGGTGCAAATTCCGCTCTTGATAAACTTGCAAAACATACCGGATTTTATGAGCTTGATAATAAGCAAAGGAATGTTATTCCTCAGATAGTTGTAGCAAGTGAGGAAGATAAAAAACTTATTGAAGATATTTAACTATGCTAAAGTTGACAAATACCTTTAAAAAGAATGCAGAGGTATATAAAACACATCAATACAGATACATAGTTAATCAAGGCGGAACATCGAGTTCAAAAACCTATTCAATACTTCAATTATTAACCTTAATTGCACAAAAACACAAAAAATATATTGATATTGTAGGTTTATCAATGCCGCACTTAAAAAGCGGTATTTTGCACGATATGCCGTCTGTGTTTGACCAATTCGGATTAAATTTTGATTCAATGGTTAATAAGTCAGATTGGTATGTCAAGTTTCCAAACGGCTCTACGCTAAAATTTCTTGCTTTTGATAATTTAGGTAAAGCACACGGCGGAAGACGCGATATATTATATCTGAATGAAGCAAACCACCTGCCATACAATATTGTTGAACAGTTGATGATAAGAACTGCAGACAATATATTTATTGACTTTAACCCAACACAAGCTTTTTGGTTACATACTAATCTGCAGGCAGAAAAACCCGACGAAATAAAGTTAATAAAATCGACTTATAAAGATAATCAGTTTTTGCAGCCGTCCATCGTTGCAGAAATCGAATCCAAACGAGGTGACGGCAATAATAACTTTTGGCGGGTATATGGACTTGGTGAGCTTGGTATTGCCGAGGGACTTGTTTTTGAAAACGTTACAACAAGAACAATAACCGATGAAGAATTAAGTAGGTTTGACACTGTTTATCAGGGCATAGACTGGGGATATATTCACCCGTTTGTATTTATAAAATGCTGCTACCATGACGAACTCAAAAAACTTTATGTTTTTGATGAAATCTATCAAAGCAGATTATCACTTCAAAACTCAATGGAATTAGTCCGAGAAAAACAAGTCTACGGGGATATTATTGCAGATAGTGCAAACCCTCAATCAATAGGTGAGTTTTGGGATAACGGATTTTCTATATATCCTGCAAACAAGGGCGCAGGAAGCAGAGATTTCGGTTATCGGTGGTTACAAAGTTTGAATGAAATTGTTATAGATCCTGTGAGGTGTCCTAATACCTCAAAAGAATTTTTAACAATGGAGTATTTAAAAGATAAAGACGGCAATTATATTAACGATTATCCAAAAGTACAAGATGATGCCATAGATGCTATTCGTTATGCTTTGGAACGTGCAATGCCGTATGGGATAAAATAAATGTTTGAAAAATTAAAAGAAAGCACAAAAGAATACATTAAATCTATTGCAAACGAAGTTTATGACGAAAAACAGCCGAAAGAAGAAACTTTTGATGGTAATTATACTTTGCCTGAACCAAAAAGAAATGAACTTCTTGCATGTTCTATCCAAAAAACACACAAGGATTTAATTTCTTCAACTCCTGTGGGTGTTGCTATGGATGCGGCTTGTCCTGTAGACAAACTCAATAACGCTTACAATATCTGTAACCCTGTAAATGATATTATTTATACTCATTTTGCGGTGCAAGGTTTTATCGGATTCCAAGCGTGCGCTATACTATGCCAAAATTGGCTTATTAATAAAGCATGCACAATTCCTGCAAGGGATGCCATAAGACCGGCTTATGAGTTATCCTATGTAACAACGGATGATGAAGAAGAAAACGGCGTAGTGCCTTCGGTACCGACTGCCGTAGACAAAGACTTTTTAACTGAGATAACAGACGAATCAAACGACCTCAAAGGGTTTAATATCAAGTCTGTTTGTTCAACTTTTGCACAAAAGAAAAGGCAGTTTGGTCAAATTCTTGCATTCCCTATTGTTGAGGGTGCGAATTATGAACTTCCGTTCAATATAGATTCAATACAAGCAGATTCATACAAGGGTATGACGGTTGTCGATCCTGTTTGGTATACTCCGATATTGGATGAAGAAGCAGTATCGAATCCGCAGTCATTAAGATATATGAAACCGACTTATTTCCAAATGCCTGACGGTAAAAAAGTACATCATTCTTGGTGTATTTTTGGGGTAAACGGTGAAGTATCAGATGTTTTATTACCGACATATCGTTTCGGAGGTTATCCGATACCGCAATTAATATATGAACGTGTTTATTGTGCGGAAAAAACAGCGAACGAAGCGCACATGCTTGCCCAATCTAAAAGATTGTTGATTGCTGATATAAATGTCAAATCGTACATGACAAATCCGAATAACACAATTAAAGAATTGGAAGCATTAACTCAATTCCGTGATAATTGGGGTGTAATGACAAAACGTCCGGGGGATAGTGTACAGCAGATTGATACATCACTAACTGACCTTGACGAAGTCATAATGACACAGTATCAACTTGTTGCAGCGGCTGCTTGTGTTCCTGCAACAAAACTACTTGAAACACAGCCAAAAGGCTTCAATTCAACAGGAGATTATGAGGACAAACAATATAAATTAACCCTTGTTGAAATTCAAAACGCTGATTATATCCCGATACTTGATTTTCACTATGCACTATTGAGTAAATCAAAATACGGTATCACAAGGGATTATACAATCACCTTTAAAGAAATTGACACACCGACAGAGTTAGAGCGTGCGCAGATTAACCAAACCAAAGCACAAACGGATTCTGTTTATGTTCAATCAGGCATATTGTCACCTGATGAGGTCAGAGACAACCTAATCAAAGATCCAAACAGCGGGTATAATGATATACAAGGGGAGTTGCCGGAGGATGATTTTAACTTCACAGACGAGCCAGAACAGCAGGAAGGAAACGGCGAAACTCAGCAAAACCCTTTTAGTGAGGATGAATTTAACCTTGACGAATGGAAAGAGGAAGAACATCCAAGAAACAAAGAGGGGGAATTTACTGAAGGCAACGGCTCAAATATTTCGACTGAAAATATAAGTAAAAATGATAACTTTGAAAAGGATGTTGAAGAAGTAATTAAAAAAGCCAAAAATAATCCGAACGAAAGATTAAAAGTTGAGGTCGGAGAAGTAAGCAGTAAGTTGGTAGATGAAGCAAAGAAAAACGGCTTTGATATTTCCGGCTATAAACATGATGTTGATGTTTCTGGTGTAAGACATTCATTTAATGACCACGGTAAACAAAGTGAATATGAAAGAGGACAAATACCATTAACAGATGATGATTTTAAAGCTATTCCCGATGTTGTATACAAATATGATAAGGTAATCTTCGGAGAAAAAGACCGAAAGGGAACAGATTTAATAAAATATCAAAAAGAAATGCCTGATAATACAACATTTTATGTTGAAGAAATTAGGACAGGTAAGAAAACATTAACAACAAAAACCATGTATAAAATAAGTCGATAGTTTCAGCTATTCACCCGAGTTAACTGGTGCGCTTGGTTCACCTATCGACCATTTACATTATAACTCATTTTAAACCTTTTTCAAGAGGTTTGTTAAGAAAAATGAAAAACAACATAATTAAAGGCAAGCCTTTAAACTTCAATGTCGGCATTCAGCGGTGGTATGTAAAAGAACTTTTAAAACTCGTTGATGACCTCACCAAAGAAGTTTACGAAGAATTAAAGCCATTATACAAGGAATATAAAGAACAGATAACCTTTACACAGGATGCAAGCATTTCAAGCCAATCCCGAATTAAAATAAACTCTTTAAGAGATTTATTTGAAAAGAAGTTTAAGGATAGGGGCAAGACTTTTGCAGAGCGAATGATAAGAAAAACAAACCGTTACGCAAATACTTCATTTTGGGGGATGATGAACGAAATGTTCAAATCCCAAGACGAAATCCGAGAAAAAGGCGGTTTTTTGCTCAAAGGTTCTTTAATAACTCCCGAAAAAGAAGAAGTTATAAAGGCACTTGTATATGAAAATGTCAACCTGATAACAAACCTGCAAGGGCATTATTTTGAACAGATAACAGGTGCTGTTATGCGTTCTATTCAGGCAGGGTTAGGGGTTACTCATATTGAAGAGGAACTCAATAAATACAAAGGAATGACAAAACGCAGGGCGCGTAACATTGCCTTAGACCAAACCCGAAAAGCATACAACTCAATTAATTTGAGAAATATGCAGGACGCAGGAATACAAAAAGTTGAATGGGTACATTCAGGCGGAAGCCAAAAACCGAGAGATTACCATAAAACAAGATGGGATGGTGTTTCGGGATTACAGGACGGAGAACCAAACGGACTAAACGGCTTTATATTCAGCCTTGACAGACCGCCGGTAATAGACAAAAAAACAGGCGAGCGAGGTTATCCGGGGCAGCTTCCGTATTGCCATTGCAGAATGGCTGCGGTGGTTGAGTTTGACCTCTCATAAGGAGTAATTATGCAAGCACAAGATAAAAAAGAAATAGACCATAACGATTATTGGTATATAAAAGATAACCCCCTCTCAAAAGTCGGGGTTTTTCCGTATTTAGGCAGACAAATATCTGAGGACTTAGAACCCGATAAAATTTATCAGGTATTAAGACCGGAAGAAGAATTGAACACAGAAGAAACTTTAAACAGTTTCAAACTTGTTCCGATAGTTGATGACCATACAATGCTTGGAACAAAACCCGGAATGATGCCTGCAGAAGAAAAAGGGGTTCACGGTGTAATTGGTGATGATGTCTATTTTAAAGACGGCATTATTTACGGTGATTTAAAGATATTTTCCGAATCCCTAAAAGAAGAAATAGAAAACGGCAAAAAAGAGCTCTCAATGGGTTATTTTTGCGACTACGAATTAAAAAACGGCGAATATGAGGGAGTTCCTTATCAAGCCGTACAAAGAAATTTAAGAATCAATCACGTTGCCTTGGTTGATGAAGGACGAATGGGGGCAGACGTCCGAGTGATGGATAGGCAAATTACTTTCGACTCAATAAAGGAGATTAAAGAAATGACAAAAACTCAAGCAAAATCTCTTGGCAAGTCCGCACTTGATGAAGACATTGAAGAGATGACTAAGGACGAGTGCAAAACCCAAGATGAAGACGTTGACAAACGTGCACTTATTGACGAAATCGGCGGCATCCTAAAAGACAAAGTTGACGAAGAACTTTGGAGAACAATTGTAGGTAAGATTGAAGAACTTGCTTATAACGATTCAGAAGAAGGTGCAAATGACGAAGAAGTCAAAGAAGACAAAGAAAAGAAAGCAGCAGATGAAGAAATTATTGAAGAACCTGCTGTAGTAGAAACAGAAGAAACACCTGCAGGTGAAACAGAAGTAACGGTTTCAAACGGTGAAGCAGAAGTTACTGTTTCTATGGATTCAATGATTAAAGAAATCGGACAGCGTGATGCATTGGTTGAAGCTGTACGTCCTTTAATTGGCGATAATGCAAAATACAAATTTATGTCAACTCGTGAAGTTGCAAAATACGCTTGTGACAAACTTGACCTTAAAGTTTCTAACGGTCAGGAAGTTTCTGTATTACGCGGCTATATTGCAGGACATAAAAAATCAGAAGTTACATACTCGCTTGATAGTGCTGTTAAAACTCCTGAAAGAGATTCAGCATTTGAAGCTTACCTGAAAGGAGGTAACTAATATGGTACAAACATCAGTAGGAAGATATCAAGTATTAGGTGTTCCGGGCGAATTTGCAGATGATTCACCACACAGATGTGCACCTTATTCTTGCTTAGCAAACAGTTCAGCGCAACCAACAGTAGGTTATGCTTTCACGCAAGGAACAGCAGATAATGAGGCTGTTGTAGGCGGTACGGGTGCGTTTTTAGGTGTTTTGGTTGAACCTAAGCAATATGCTAACTATGCAAACCTTAACGCTTCATTAGAAGTAAACGAAGGTATTTTTGGCGAAATATGCGACATGGGTCATATTTTCGTTAAATCTGCAACCGCTGTTGCACCGGGTTATGTTGCAGCATTTGCAAACGCAACAGGTGCTATATCAGGTTATGCTGATGCAGCTTCAATACCTGATACTCATACTCAAATTCCGGGTAAATTTATCAAGGTTTCTGCAGCAGCAAACCACGTTTCAATATTAGAACTTGGTTCTTTCCAAGTAATACCGGCTTCAACATAATAAAAGGAGAATAATAAAATGCAAAGAACAGAAAGTAAATTAAGAAGCCACCTTTCAGCTTCACAAGTTCGTCCTTTTGCTTGGGATTCAAGAACCACAGAAGGAACACTTGACAAGTTGGGTATCGGCTTTGACAAAACAGCATTGAAAGAAATGCAAAATTATTATGCAATGGATGCGGATGTTGCAGGGGTAACAACTCCTACAATCACTACACCCATTCAGTTTTTACAACACTGGTTACCTGACATTATCGAAGTAGTTACAGCTGCTAAAGAAGCAGATGCAATTATGGGTATTGATTTTGTCGGAAATTGGCATGATGAATCTATTGTTCAAACTATTTTGGAAAGAACAGGTCAAGCAGTGCCTTACGGTGACCATACAAATATTCCGTTCTCTTCTTGGAATACTAACTACGAAGTACGTGATATCGTAAGATTTGAAGAAGGATTGCAAGTCGGTGTATTGGAAGAAGCAAGAGCAGGTGCAATGAACATCTCTTCTCAAACTGAAAAGAGAGCCGCTGCAGCTGAATCTTTGGACATTGAAAGAAACAGTATCGCTTTCTTTGGTTACAACGAAGGTAACAATAGAACTTATGGTTTCTTGAATGATCCTAACCTTCCTGCATACGTTACAGTTGCTACAGGTGCAGGTTCTGCAACAACTTGGGCATCTAAAACATATGAAGAAATTACAGCAGATATAAGAACAGCATTTGCCGCTTTAAGGACTCAAACAGGCAACTTGTTCAAACCTGAAAGAGATAGAGCAAAAATGGTTCTTTCTGTTGCTGTAATGGAATACTTGAATGTAGAAAACCAATTCGGTAAATCTGTTTATGATTTCATTAAACAAAATTATCCGAATGTAACTATCGAATCAGCAGTTCAATTAGATGCTGCAAACGGTGGTGCTAATGTATTCTACTTATTTGCTGAACAAATCAACGGCAAACCTGTTTTAAGACAGTTAGGTGTTGACAGATTCAGATTGATTGGTGCTGAAAAGAAAGCAAAAGTTTTCTTGGAAGACTATTCAAATGCAACAGCAGGTGTATTGGTAACACAACCTATCGGTATTGTTAGATACACAGGTGTTTAATTTTAATTAAGTGTGAGGGGCATTTATGTCCTTCACACTTTTATCAAGAAAGGAGTAAGAATGAAAGTTTTAAACAAAATGGACAATGATGTCACATACACATTAGGTAAAGAGCAATTTACTCTTCTAAGAAAACAAGAAAACGAAATTGACAGAAAGATGGCTGAACATCCTGTATTTAAAATGCACTTAAAAAACGGTGCTGTAGAAGTTTTAGGGGATGAACAACCTGTAAAAAGTGAATCCAAAACAGGTGAAACTTTTAAAACAAAAGAGGATGCAGAAAAGTACCGTCAAGGACTTTTGCAAAAGTGCAAAGATAAAGGCATAAAAGTAAATCCAAATACAGGAATAGACAAACTTAAAGCAAAATTAGAGGAGAGTAAATAAATGATTTATATTACAAGCAAAATGGCTGCACCTGTAACCTATGCTTTTTATACTCAGGGTGCAAATAAAATTAATGTAGTAACCGACGAAATAACCATAAAAGGCGGTGCGGATGTTATAAACAAAAAGACTTTAGAAACTCCGTCAGGTGCGGTTACGGAATTATCAGAAGAAAAGTTTGACAAACTAAAAAGCCATCCGTTATTCAAACAACACTTAGAAGACGGGTTTTTAGCGGTTTTAGGTACAGAAAAAGAAGCAAACAAGGCAGACAAAAACCTTAACAAGGATGCTTCAAAACAATTAACACCTGATGATTACAACAAAAAAGGTAAGAAAACACCTAAAACAAATAAGTAATTTAAAAGGGGTACATTTTGTACCCCGATTTAATAAGGAAAATTTTACATGGCAATGTATGTAACAGTTTCAGCAGAGGACTTTATAACAAAGTTTCCTGAATTTACCGATAATGAATATATCAATATCATGCTTGAAAGAGCACAAAATTATATTTCTACACTTAATTGCGGTCTTTTGGTTGATAGTGCAAGAGAGTTAGCAATATATTTACTTACGGCTCATTTAATCACTATTCAGGGAGCAATAGCAAGCGGTGATACATCGGGATTAATTCAGGCAAGCGCCTCTATTGATAAAATTAGTGTCTCAAATGTACCGCCTCCGGTTGATGAGAGTAATTACTGGTTCTTTTTAACTCCATACGGTCAGCAATTATGGATGTTGTTTGATTTCCATTTTGCAACACCGGGATATATCGGCGGTTCGCCTGTTAGAGTTTTAAGATGAAAAAAGTTGCAATTTTAGGCAAACTTCAAACCAAATTTAAGGCACCGTTTGATAATCCTGAATGGGATATATGGTGTTTTAATTGGCACAAAATAGAGCCGCCAAGAGTTACATTGTGGTTTGATATACACGCAAGAGGCGCAAATCCGAGAGCTGATATAATAAGGTCAAATTTTCCTTTTGCGGAATGTGAGCAACTTGTAGGCGGTCAGTATTTTAATAATACTGTGAGTTATTTAGTAGCTTATGCAATTCTTAAAGGATATAAAGAGATTGCTCTTTATGGTGTAAGGTTCTTAAGAGATTCAGACGAACAACGAGGCGGACAATACAATAATGTTCGTGAACTTTTGATGTTTGCAAGAGGCAAAGGAATAAAAGTCACTGCACCTTATGACAGCATAATGGTTCGGGAATATCCTTTGTACGGAGTGTAAAAATGCAGAATAACTTTTGGACTAAAACAACAAATTACAAGTTTTTAGGTAAAACCTTGTTTACAAAAGAGGAGATTTGCTCAGATACAAATTATGAGGGGCAAATATACCAAATACAAGTAAACCAAGATTATTATAATTCTGAATTCAACTTAGACAAGAAAAAGAAGAATGAAACGTAAAAGTAACAAAAAAGTTTGGGATGCACTTACTGAAAAACATTCTGATTATCTTATACAGGCAGGATGGTTTGAGAACAGCAAATATTCAAATGGTGCTCCCATTGGCGGTATTGCAGCAGTTCAGAATTATGGGGCGGTAATTAATCAGTCAAGGGGTGAAAGTTCTTGGACAATAGTTATTCCACCTACTCACTTTTGGGAAGCAGCGCAGGAAGAAAATAAAGTCAAATGGAAACAAAAGTTTCAGGAAGCATGGCAAAGTGTTTTTTTAGGGAATATTAACCCCGATACAGCAATGGAACGTATTGCACTGATGATTGAAGGGGATATAGCAAAGGCTATTGCCGCAGTTGATAATCCGCCGTTAAAAGAAAGCACGATAAAGAAACGACAAAGCAGAATGGCTGATAAAAAGACAAAGGGAAGCCTTACAAAACGTCTTATTGATACAGGCGAAATGTTTGATTCAGTTTCTCATAAGGTAACAAAACTCTAATGTTAAGAACAAATTTACTACAAAAAGCACTAAAACTTATACCGCCTGAAACTTATCAGTATGAAAAGTTTTTAGGCGAAGGGGTAAATGAATTTGGAATTAAGATTCCGACTTATGCCGAACCCGTTACCATAAGCGGTTCTGTACAAAGTCCTGAAAACTCACTTTATGAGCAAATGGGTTTGAGTTTAGAAAAGAATTATAAAATCTTTTACGGCTCTATTGACATAAAAGGGAACGAAACGCAATCACAGCCGGATAGATTTATTTATGACGGCAAAACTTTTGAAACCGTTAAGAATGCAAACTGGTTTAATTATGACGGTTGGTGCGGAGTGCTGGCGGTGGAAGTAAAAAGGGCGCGATAATGGCAATTAAATCCGAAAACCAAATATATGCCGATATAATCGATTTTATTAATGCTGCTTTATCCGCTCTTGATATTCAAGGTTGGCAAGTGCTGCAACTAAAACAACCGATTAAATTAACGGAAATCAACCCGACAATCTATGTAACGGCTACAACAAAAAGCCGGAGAGGTTGGCAATATCGGCATTATAAAGATATAGAAAACGAATACAAAAGAACAGACGGGTTTAAAGAGCAAGTGGATGTTCAATTTTCCGCTTTGCGCAGGAGAGAATTGGACGATACTGCAGAAACCTTAAACAGTGCGGATGTTTTGGAGTATTTAAAAACATACATGTTAAACCCTTATGCTATTCAGGATTTGAGAGCGTTAGGGTATTTAATATATCAACCGTCAGAGGTACAAACCCCTGACTTTTTTGATGACAGTGACAATTTTGAATTTATGCCGTTTTTTAGTGTGACGTTTATTTTAGTCCAATCGCTAATCAGCCCTCAAGACAGCGTGGATTCAATACAAATTAAGACAGTAAAAGGAGTGTAAAACATGCCTATTTCTCAATCGAAATACGTAAGTATTACGTCGGGTATAGGCGGGCAGAGTGCAGCAGCGAGAAAAGACCTTATTTTAAGACTTTTTACAACTAATGCTCTTTTTCCCGTAAACACTGTACTCGAATTTACGTCATCCGCTGATGTGGCAAACTTTGCAGGTTCCGCTTCCAATGAAGCAAACATTGCAAGTGCTTACTTCGGTTGGGTGTCAAAACAGGTTAATACTCCTCGTAAAATCTCATTTATGAGGTACTCATTAACCGCTACTGCTCCGTTTATAAGGTCAACGGCTACGCTTGCAACAGTTGCACAATTTGCAGCGGTTACATCCGGTTCAATGACTTTGTCAATGGGCGGTACTTCTTACACAATCAGCGGTGCTGATTTTTCAACCGCTAACAGTTATGCTAATGTTGCTACAATATTGCAAACACTTATTCAAGGTAATACCGCAGGCGGTGAATTATGGACGGGTGCAACGGTAACTTACGATTCCGCAACAAGTTCATTAATTCTTACGGGCGGTGCAACCGGAGAAGCGGTTATTGTTGCAGCTACAGGCGACCTTGCTTCAATGTGCGGTTGGAATTCCGCATCAAGCCCGATACTTTCAAACGGTACGACTGAAATGGGGTTAGCGGATGTACTTAATACATCTATTGAATTATCAAACAATTTTGCTTCTTATGCTTTTGTTAATGCTTCTTTAGATGTTGACAGTATTAATATCATCGGTGCATTTAATGATGAACAAAATTATCAATACATGTACTGTGGTGATGTAACCGCTGATAACTATACTGAAATCATTGCCGCTGCTGCAGCACATAGCGGAATGGCTATCAATTATCAACCGTTTGAAGGTGTTCTACCTGCTTATTTGATGCCTGCAACAATCCTTGCAGCAACAAACTATGACAAGGTAAACGGAACCGTTAACTATATGTTTCAGCAGTTCCCAAATCAAGCGGTAACGGTTGACACAAACGCATTGAGCCAAACTCTTGATAATTTGAACATCAATTACAACGGTCAAACTCAAAAAGCCGGGGCAAAGATAGAATTTTATCAGGACGGATTTTTGGCAGACGGAACGGACATTGCAGTATATGCCAATGAAATTTGGTTAAAAGATGCAATGGCAACCGAAATACTTAATCTTGAGATCGCAGTTGATAAAATCCCTGCAAATATTGACGGTGTAGGTCAGGTTGCAGGAATTTTGCAAGGTGTTATTAATGAAGCCTTAAATAACAGTGTAATTTCAGTCGGTAAAGAACTAACTAACACACAAAAGGCATATATCACTCAATTAACGGGTGATGACACCTCATGGCAAACTGTACAGTTAAACGGCTATATTTTAGACGTAAAACTTGCACAGAGAGTTACAAACGGTACAACACGCTACATCGCGGAATACACATTGATTTACTCAAAGGGTGATTCAATCCGCAAGGTAGAAGGCAGACATATATTAATTTAAGGAGGTAATTAACTATGAAAGATGTAAGCGGTACAGGCTTATCCGTATTGGTTAGAGCCTCTAAAACCTACCCGCAAGGGATATTATGTACGGCATTTGCAGATGATACAGACCCGATGGATATACCCGAAGTAACGATAACTGAAAGCGGCATGGGGTTAAATGGGGATTTGGTAACATATTCAAGCCCACAGCCTATTAATTACAGTTTATCGCTTATACCGGGGACACCCGAGCAATTAGCAATGGACTTTTTGCTTGAAGCAAACAGAGTTGCTAAGGGTAAACGCAGTGCAAATGACGAGATTACTATTGTAATCAACTATGCAAACGAAACCCGTGTTATTTTGTCACCCGGCAGAATAACAGGCGGTTTACCGGGATTAGGTGTGTCCTCAGACGGCAGAACCAAAACCCCGACATATAACTTTGTTTTTGAGAACAAAGTTTAATTTTGCGTAAATTTTCTCATAAAGAAACTCCTTTCTTTACCCCTCATTTGAGGGGTGGAAAGGGGAATCTTTATTAAAACTAAAGATAAGGAGTAAAAATTATGTTAATCGAACCGAAAGAAATCACAATTGATTATGAAGGTCAGGAATTAAAGTTTAATATCGGTAAATTTCCTGCAACTGTAGGCAGGGAAATAATAACTCAATATCCTGTAAATAATATTCCAAAACTCGGCAGTTATTTGGAATCAGAAAATATAATGCTCAAACTGATGCAATATGTTGAGCGTGTTTATGATGACAGGGTACAGCCTTTATCAAACAAAGCACTTGTTGACAATCATATACCGAGTTGGGAAGTATTAATAAAACTTGAAGGAAATGTATTAGATTACAATTGTAGTTTTTTCGAACTTGGCAAGGTCTTAAATTCCTTGAAAGAGTGGAGAGCCCTTGCAAAACCCAAGAATATAAAAACATTGATGGATTCATTGGTGAAATTGTCGCTAGCGGTCGAGCAACCCTTAAAGAGTTAAAAAACGATTATTCACTGGAAGATGCCATGCTTATATGGGAAGCAGAGATTATACCAAAATACAATGAGTATTTAGTAAATGAACATCTTGCAAAAAAGGTTAAAGGTAAAAAATAATGTCATTATTAGATAGTTTTTTATTAGAATTTAGCAATGAGGGGTTACCTGAACTTAATGACGATGTTATAAAAGCGGATGATAATTTAGATAAATTTGGACAGCAAGCAAAGAAAACCGAAAAACAAATAAAGGATTTAGGCAAAGCCATTGAAGCGGACGGTGCAAGAAGATTTAAAGCACTTGCAATACAAACCGTCAAAGCTGTTGCCCCTATGGTTTTACTTGGAAAAGCAATACATCAGACAATGCAATTCGCTTCGGATGTATCAGAAGTCGTGGATGCTGCAAAAGAAGCGGGTATGACCTTAGAACAGTTTCAAGCACAAGACGGCAACCGATACCAAATTTACAACCGAGAGGATGTAAATAACGCAAAAGAATACGAACAGGTTATGCGTGATATTCGTATGGGCGGTGCGGCAATAAGTGCGAATTTATCGAGAGCTTTGTTACCTGCATTAATAGCGGTAGGTAAAATTGTCAGGAATATTATAGATTTCTTTGTAGACCACAGCACACTTATCAGGATACTTGGTGCTCTTGCAGGTATAACCGGCGGGATTTGGGGAATAGCAAAAGTAATACAATTTGGTGCTAATCCTGTTATAAAACAAATGGGGATTGCTTTATGGTCTGCACTTGCCCCGATTTTACCGATTATCATAGGTGTAACCGCTTTAATCGCCGGACTGGTATTAATTATTGAAGATTTAATTGTTTGGGTTAATGGCGGGGAATCCGCATTCGGTGATTTATGGAGTGAGATTTTTGGCGGTGTCGAGGGTGCTAAACAGCTCTTTGACGATTTTATAAGTGTATTCAAAGAATTGTGGGCAATTGCACAACCTATACTACAGGGGATTGGTGATTTAATCCTTAAAGGGATATACTTTATCCTAAAAGCGACCGTTACAGTGCTTGCTGCTGTTGTAAAAGGCATAAAAGCATTAACCGGCAAATCGGTGGATGTCGATGTTAACCAAAATGTTAAAGGCTCCCATGCGGGCGGTCTTGATTATGTCCCCTATGACGGATATATTGCAGAACTGCACAAGGGTGAAAGAGTACAGACAGCGGACGAAGCGAACGATTGGCGGTCAGGTCTTATGGCCGCAAAAAAAGCAATCAATTTTACCGCTTCTTATCCTCTTAATGCGATTCCGTCCGGTGCGGTTTCAAACGCATACAATAATAGTTCAAGTAACAGAACAATAAATATAGGCGATATTACTATACAAACACAGGCAACGGATGCACAAGGTATTGCAACAGATATAGCAAGTTATATTAAACAAGCAGTAATTTCATTAGATGACGGGATGTTAGCATGAGTTTATTTCAAACAGCAACAAATGTAATACTTCATATTAGGCAAAAAGTTGATGTGCAAAACATCTCAGTCTATGACCAAGACGAGAACCAACAGATTTTAACAGGGTTACAATTTCTTGACGGAAGCGTTCAGGATGATAAAAAACTCATGGAACACCCAAAAGAAAACGGAACAATGGTTGTTGACCATGTTATTGATGACCCTATTCAAGTAACATTGCAAGTCCTTATGTCTGATGATGATTCTACATCACTTAATGAATTACAAGATTTATACAAAAATTCTACTCCTGTAATTATAAAAATGAAGAATGAATTGCATTCAAACCTTGTTATGTCCTCCAAGCCGATGAAAGCGGATAGCGGACATTATAACAAAACTGTTTATGATTTGACTTTCAAAGAAATTCAAGAAGCGGTTACTTTGTATGTAAAAATGAGTGTTCCGCAGGTCAAGAACAAAAAGGATGCAAGCAAGGTTAATACAGGTCATAAACAAGCTAACAGGTCAGTTGCCGCAAGTATTAAAAAGAAATTAGGTTTAAAATGACAACTTACGCAATAGAACTTGAGCCGCAACCTAATCAGCAATTTTCACTCACGATAAACAATATCAATATGAATTGCGATTTAAAAATGGCGGGAACAAACGAAAACTCAATAATGCTTTTTTCCTTGCAGGTCAATGGTGAATATGTATGTCCGCACGTTCCCTGTTTCGCTAATCAGGGATTATTGCCATACAAATATATGGTATCGGAAGCGGGCGGGAACTTCTTTTTTGAAACCGATTTTGACGAATACCCGAACTGGGAAAACTTCGGAACAACTTGTAATTTGTATTTTGTAACACAGGATGAATTAAATGGATAAACGAATCTGTTATGTACAAATACAAACTCCTGACGGTGATAAAGAGATACACAATATCTCTATAAAGGGAAGAATAACCCGCAAGATGTCTGAGACAGGCTCTGAATGCGAAGTATCTATTGCGAATCTGTCAAGGCAGGATGTTGAATATTTAACAACATACACAAGCCCTTATGTAGACCAGAGCAAAAAAAAGAAAATAAATGTTTTTGCAGGGTACGAATCGACAGGGATTGGGATGATTTTTTCTGGTGATATTTATTCGGCATTGCCGGAGGGGTTGCCTGATACATGGCTAAAAATCAAAGCTAAAACAAACTATTTTGAACAACAGAATATAATCACATATTCGCAAGAAGCAGCAACGACAAAAGACTTGGCAACGAATATCGCAAGTCAGTTGGGTTATGAACTTTCTTGGCAAAGTAAAAGCCAAAAGGTCATAGATGCTTTTAACTTTAACGGTGCAAAAGCAAAGTTATTGAATAAACTAAACCAATTTGACAATTTTATTGCCTATATCGATAACAACATTCTTTATTGCATAGATAAAGACGAAGACCCGCCGGGGGTAAATGAGGGAACGAATGAACCGCCCCCGACTTATTCAGGACAAAGCGGCAGCAGTCAGAAAACAGCCGGAAGTGTCAAGGTAATAACGCAAGACAGCGGTCTTATCGGATTACCGCAGCCGGATGAATACGGGGTTAAAATAAAAGTTCTTTTAGACCCTGCGGTTGCTATCGGGGACTGGTTCAAATTGGAAAGTCAAAGATTACCGATTGTAAACGGTTTTTATCAGGTTTATGAAATGACTTATGACTTTGCAACTCGTGAACCTCAGTATTATTTAGAAATTTTCGGGAAAAATCGCCGTGTCTGATGTAACAAAAACCATACCCGCATATAACCCTGCGGACAGTAACACTTTATCAGGGTTAAATAATATCTTGCAGGATAAACTTTCAATGAACATTGAATGTGCTATTCCGGGGATTGTACAAAGTTATGACAGGAATACAAACCGTGCGGTTGTTAAACCCGCCATAACGGGTGTAGCAAGTCAAGGGCAAAAGGTCAGTAAAGAACCGTTAATTAACATCCCTGTGTTTTGCATGTCAGGCGGTGGGATTGTAATGTCATTCCCTGTCAAAGAGGGGGATACAGGTTGGTTAATAGCGAACGACAGAAACATATCAATCTTTAAACAAAACCTTGAAGAGAGTGCACCCAATGATTACAGAAAACATAATTTTTTGGATGCATTTTTCTTGCCGGATAAAATAAACGACATTAATTTTTCGCAAGAAGATGACGGGGCATTTGTTATTCAAACCCTTACAGGTACAACAAAAATAACCTTGAAAGAGGGTGTTATAACCCTCACGGCACCGAGTGTTACAGTCAACGGTGATACCGTTATTAACGGTTCATTAACGGTAACAACCGAAACAACTACAAACGGAATACCATTCACCACGCATGTTCACTCGAACGGAAATCAAGGGGCAGATACAGGAGTTCCCAAATGATAACAATATCAACAAACAAAAATAACGATATATTTATAGATTCAACAGGAAATATTGCAACTTCTGAGGATATACAGGCATTAGCAAATGTTTCAAAGAACAAAGCATTAACAACACTGGGAGAGCCTGAATACAACCAATTGGACGGAATCCCTTATTTTGAAACAATATTTACGGATACTCCGAAGATTGATTTATTCCAAGCTGCAATGATTAACTCAATGGAATCACAAGAGAAAGTACAAAGGGTTTCTAATTTCGAATACACCGTAAATAACGGTGTATTTTCTTATTCTCTTACAGAAAAAACAACTTATGGAAATATAAGCATTAACGGTTAATTTTGGAATTTTAAACAATCCGGAAAGTGAAGCAAAAAAATGGCTAATTACACTTATTTAGACAATAACGGTATTATTGTACCCGATACTGCGGACATAAAAGAAAACGTGCAAACGGAATATCAAACCGCATTGGGCTTGGGGTTAAATCTTGAAGATTCAACTCCGCAAGGTCGCATGATTGATATTGAAACCGATGCAAGAGCGGGGGTTATTGAAAATAACGCTTTGATGGCAAATCTTTTTAATATCAAAATGTCTTTTGGCATTCCTTTAGATGCAATGGGTGCGAATTTTGGTTTGGAAAGAGAAGCTGCAACATCTTCAAGCGTTCTTGCTACAGTTACAGGAACTTACGGTACGGTTATCCCTGCGGGTGCACAAGCAAGCACACAAGCAGGGTATATTTTTTATGCCGAAAATAATATAACTATTCCCGAAAGCGGAACTGCAACAGGAACATTTTTAAGTGTTGATAAAGGTGAAATTCCGTGTCCTGTCGGTTCTCTTACAAAGATTATTGACGGCACCTTTGGGTGGGAAACAATAACAAACACTGACCCCGCAATTTTAGGCCAGGTAAAAGAATCTGATGCAAGTTTCAAACAAAAATTTGGAGATTTTGGGTTATTTACCGGCTCATCTATCTTAGAGGATTATAAAAACGAATTGAGCAAGGTGGATAATGTTATATCGTCTTTTGTTTATGATAACGGTAAAAATACATCAATAGTTTATGATACCGTTACAATTGCACCTCATAGCGTTTATGCTTGCGTTGACGGCGGGAATGATTATGATGTTGCTTATGCACTCTTCAGAAGAAAATCCGTAGGCTCGGATTGGGCAGGAACGGATGTAACCGTAACGGTTCAGGATAGTGTTTACGGTGTCGACTATGAGGTATCATTTGACCGTCCTGATGTTATACAGATTTATTACAATGTTGAATTTGAGGTAGGTACGAGTTCGGCGAGCGACCCTGAGCAAGCGGTAGCGGATGCGATATTGGAATACACAAACACTCTAAAAGTCGGTGATGATGTTTTACCGCTTCAAGTTGCTTATGCGATTAATCAGGCTGTAAGCGGGATAAAATTAACCCGTTTGCAAGTCGGTACGAGTGCGGAGAGTTTATCGACCGAGGATATAACAATTCGCATTAATCAGGTAGCAAAGACACAGAGTGCAAATATACAGGTAACGATGAATGAGTAATATTTTTGAATATAATCCGACTGTTGATTTAAAAAAGCATGTATTTTGGCAATACAACAATTCAGCAAATATCAATAGTTTAGTCAACCAAAAGCAGGATTGGTATACAGAAAACCAAAGATTTTTTTGGGATGATTGGATAAAAAATGTACTGACTTTATCAACCGCAAACGATTACGGGCTTGCGATTTGGGGCAATCTTTTACAAGTTCCCCGGACATGGAAAGTAAACGGTGAAAATATAACTTTAACTACTCAAATGTATCGCACATTACTTATAGCAAGGCTCAGACTTTTGAGAATAAGGGGAACAGTTGAGGAGATTAACAGCTTGTTAAACTTCCTTTTTGCCGATTCAGGCAGAGCGTGGGTAGTGGATAACCACAATATGACAATAACATATCGTTTTGATTTCCCGCTTACCGATTTACAATTGGAGATTTTAAGAAACCTGACATTATTACCGAGGCCGGCGGGTGTCGAAATGCAAGTCGTTGCTGTAGGAAATGATGTATTTGGCTTTAACGGTTCGGGTGCTCAACCGTTCAATCAAGCACCGTTTGCAGTTTATAGCAATATTTTATAAAGGAATTTTACAATGAAAAAAACAGATGTAATTCAACCCAAAGCAATGGCAACCCCATTTGCGGAGGGTGTTTATAGTGCAATAGGCACCGATGATTTTGAAATCCCTGCGGCAACATCTACAACCGCAGACGATTCATGTGTGTTGGATGACGGGTTTTTACCAATAACCTCCACCGCTCTTGATAACGGCGGTAAAGCACCGGAAAGAAAAAACTTTAATGGTATGTTTTATCTTTCAACAGACCAAAGATTTTATTTACAAAACGGCGGTTTTATAACATATAATCCTGATGTTGCAACTGCAATCGGCGGTTATCCTCAGGATGCCATATTAGATTTTATTGATTCCAACGGGCAATATAAAAAGGTCAGAAGTTT
>JAZOUV010000015.1:0-26087 GCA_045658315.1 Eubacteriales bacterium | reverse complement strand
GAATTCGCCAACGATTTCAGCATCAACAGTGGGGATAAGACCTTCATAGATGTTACCTGTAGAACCGTCGATAGAAATGAAGCTACCTTCTGTAAATGTCTTACCGGAAAGTGTAAATACCTTGTTATCTTCGTCCATGTTAATTGCGGAGCATCCGGATACACAGCAAGTACCCATACCACGAGCAACAACGGCTGCGTGAGATGTCATACCGCCACGAACTGTAAGGATACCCTGAGAAGCCTTCATACCTTCGATATCTTCAGGAGATGTTTCAAGACGAACAAGAACAACCTTTTCGCCTCTTGCATTCCATTCAGCAGCATCTTCAGCTGTAAATACTACTTTACCGCAAGCAGCACCGGGAGATGCGGGAAGAGCTTTAGCGAGAGGAGTAGCAGCCTTAAGAGCCTTTGCATCAAACTGGGGATGGAGAAGTGTATCGAGGTTTCTGGGGTCGATCATTGCTACTGCTTCTTTTTCGGAGATCATACCTTCGTTTACGAGGTCGCAAGCAATCTTAAGAGCAGCCTTAGCGGTTCTCTTACCATTTCTGGTCTGGAGCATGTAGAGCTTCTTATCTTCAATCGTGAATTCCATATCCTGCATATCGCGGTAATGGTTTTCGAGAGTCTTACAAATGACGGTGAACTGTTTGAACACTTCGGGCATAACCTGTTCCATCTGAGAAATAGGCATAGGAGTACGAACACCTGCAACAACGTCTTCGCCCTGTGCATTCATAAGGAATTCACCCATAAGCTTCTTTTCACCTGTAGCGGGATCACGTGTAAATGCAACGCCCGTACCTGATGTTTCGCCCATGTTACCGAACGCCATCATCTGTACGTTAACTGCAGTACCCCAGCTGTAGGGAATATCGTTGTCTCTTCTGTATACGTTTGCACGCGGATTGTCCCAGCTTCTAAATACGGCTTCAACAGCACCGAAGAGCTGTTCTTTGGGGTCGGTGGGGAAGTCCTTACCGATCTTGTTCTTGTATTCAGCCTTGAATTGACTTGCGAGTTCCTTGAGGTCGTCAGCAGTAAGTTCAACGTCCTGAGTTACACCCTTTTCTTCTTTCATCTTGTCGATGAGCTGTTCAAAATATTTCTTTCCAACTTCCATAACAACGTCGGAATACATCTGAATAAATCTTCTGTAGCAGTCCCAAGCCCATCTGGGATTACCGGACTTAGCAGAGAGAACATCAACAACCTTTTCGTTAAGGCCGAGGTTAAGGATTGTATCCATCATACCGGGCATAGATGCACGAGCACCGCTACGTACGGATACGAGAAGAGGATTTTCTTCATCGCCGAATTTCTTTCCTGTAATTTCTTCCATCTTGTCGATGTACTGCATGATCTCAGCCTGAATGTCAGCATTGATCTTTCTGCCGTCCTCATAATACTGAGTACAAGCTTCTGTCGAGATAGTGAAGCCCTGAGGAACGGGAAGACCGAGCTGTGTCATTTCAGCAAGGTTAGCACCCTTACCGCCGAGGAGTTCACGCATTTTTGCATTACCTTCTTTAAAAAGGTAACAATACTTCTTTGCCATTTCAAAGTACCTCCATAGTATATTATTATATTTTTTGTTTTGCGTTTTTGACCAACCCATATTCTATCATATTAAAATATAAATTTCCATACTTTTTTGGGATTTTTTACAAAGTTTTTAATATTTTGGTAGATATAACGAAAAAATATGCAAAAATCGCATAATAATTTGAGCAATTCCTATTGATTTTTTACACTTGAAAGTAGTATAATCCTATATGAGGGGAACAGAAAGGATATTTTTATGAAAAGAATACAATTTAACCCACCCATTTTAGCGGAGTTTACAAATGCTGCAGTTTGCAATGAGCCGCTTTTTTTGCATGTAGAGGCAAAGTTGAGTGATTTGCCGGATAATATAGCTTGTAACGCCTCGCCTTTTGCTTTTTGTGTTGAAGATGAGGTTATAAATGAGGCAAAAGCTGCTCTTGCTGAATATGATGTTGTGGAAGTAGGAGACGAAACCGATACTCTTATCCGTCTTGTAAAAAAAGAGTCTGACAATATCAAGAAAATAAATCACAGAACAATAAAAACCCCCTATGAATTTTTTGAAGAGTCAGAAAAAACAAGAATGGAGATAATTTTCAAGCACATAGGAAACGGAGTTTTGTTTACAACCGTTGACGGTGTGGCAATTTCTCCTTTTGCCAAAATCGGAAAGATGACAGAAATACACGGTTCAACCGAAATCAGAGGTAACAGTATAATCGGAGAAAATTGCGTGATAGGTCCGTCGTCTGTAATATCAGACAGCAAAGTCGGAGATAATTGCAGAGTCATTTCATCTCACATATACGATTCCGAGCTTGAATCGGGAGCATCAGCAGGACCTTTTGCACACATCAAGGTTGGAAGTAAGATAGCGTCCGGTACGAGAATAGGTGCGTTTGTTGAGGTAAAGAACTCGAATGTCGGTGAAAACACAGCCGCCCTACATCTTACCTATATTGGTGACAGTGATGTCGGAAGCAAGGTTAATTTCGGTTGCGGTACTATAACCTGCAACTATGACGGAAAGAACAAGTACCGAACAACGATAGGAAACAATGTATTTATCGGCTGTAACACCAACCTTGTTGCACCTGTAATTTTGGGGGACGGGGCGTTCACGGCGGCAGGCTCTACAATTACTCAAAACTTGCCCGAAGGCAGTCTTGGAATAGCAAGGGCACAACAGACAACAAAAGAAGGCTGGGCGGACAAAAAACGCTTGGAAGGAAAACTTAAATGAGCAATATCTTTGATCTTTTTAAGCAAATCGAAAAGAAAAACGATACGTCTGTGGGCAGCATCACACACATAGTTGTCGGATTGGGTAATCCGGGCGAAAAATATATGCGGACAAGGCATAATATTGGTTTTATGGCCCTTGATTATTTATCGGAAAAATTGAATTTCAAGATAACAAAATCAAAATTCAAAGCATGTGTTGCCGACTGTGAGTTTGCGGGGAAAAGAGTTCTTTTTATGAAGCCGCAGACATTTATGAACAACAGCGGTGAGGCTGTGCGAGATGCGGTCGAGTTTTACAAAATACCTATCGAAAACGTTATAGTAATTTTCGATGATATATCACTTGCTCCGGGTAAAATGCGTATAAGACAAAAGGGAAGTGACGGCGGGCACAACGGTATAAAAAGTATAATCTATCACTTGAATTCCAATGAGTTTCCCCGAATAAAAATCGGTGTCGGAGCAAAGCCGAATCCCGAATACGATCTTGCCGATTGGGTACTTGGAAGCATAGCTAAAGAAGACTGGGAATGTACATTTAAATGTATAGAAAACGCTTACAAGGCATTGCCTCTTATAATAGAGGGCAAGACCGAGCAGGCTATGGGGTTATATAACTGATTATGAGTATTATCACACAACAGATCAAGGATGAAAAAGAATATAAAAGCATACTGTCAAACGCGTTGACACAACTTGCATCGGAAAGACCGCACCCTATGTCCGTAACCGGACTCAGCGAGGGTGCGGCTGAAGCTTTTTATACGGAGCTTATATCTGACATAAAACAGAATAGCGGGAAAGGCGTTTTGCTTGTTTGCCCGGATGAAAAGACGGAGCATAGGCTCAAAAACGCTTTTGGATCCTGCGGTAAAAAATGTCTCGTTTATCCGTACAGAGACCTTGTTTTTCATAATATTACCGCATCACACGAGTACGAGCATGATCGACTGAATGTCCTTTATGCCGTAGCCGAAGGAGATTTTGATGTTGTACTTGTTACTCCGGACGCTGCGTTGCAATATACTGTTCCAAGGTCGCGTTTGCAAAGTGCTCAGTTGGTTATCAACATTGAAAAAACGTATGAATTGACCGAAATTACCAAGTTTCTTGAACGTAACGGTTATTCACATGTTGACATGGTTGACAGTGTTGGTCAGTATTCTGTCAGGGGCGGTATTCTTGACGTTTTTTCGCCTTGCTGTGATAATCCTGTCAGGATAGACTTTTTTGATACCGATATTGAGCAGATGGGTTTGTTCGATGTGATGACTCAAAGAAAGATCGAGCAGATAAAAGAGCTTAGGATAATTCCCGCAAAAGAGGTTATTGTCTCCGATGACAATAGGGAAGAGCTTAAAAAAATTATTTCCGCACATTTGAAAAAAATCGGCGGGACTCCTGCCGAAAATACGTTAAAAGAAGAACTTGAAACGCTTATAGCGGGCAACGAATGTAATTTTGCGGATAAGTATATTTCTTTAATATATCCCGAAAAAGAGTCTTTGCTTGATTATATGGGGGATTGTTTTTGCATTGTTCATTCCTTTAGCGGTGTTAATGACAGAATTAAAACTTTTGAGTGGCATGAGAATCAGAATACGGCTGAGCTTGTCGATATAGGAAGCGTTCCGTCAAAATATGCGGAATATGCAAAAAACAGTGCTGATTTTGAATACTATACGCATAAAACGCCAACGCTTTTTTCGGATACTTTTCTCAATTCTATGGGCGGAAAGAAGCTGTCGGGAGTATACAGCTTTATTACAAAGCAGACTGTATCTTACTTTGAAAATTTCTCTTTGCTTTTGGAAGACCTTTCATCATACATTCAAAATAAGTATAAGATTGCAATACTTACCGAAAGTGAGCAAAAAACAAAAACTCTTTTAAATATGCTTTCCGATGCCGGAGTTGCGGCTATAACCGAATTAAAGGGGAATACTGGGCTGACAAAAGGACTTCCTTGTATTGTAAATGATTGCTCGGTGGGGGGATTTGAATTAACTGTATCCAAATTTGTTTGTCTTTCACTTAGAGCTAACTCGGGGCTTAATATAAAAGAAGCTTATAAGAGGAAAAAGAAAAAGGCTAACAAAAAGAGTGCTCAAGAGAAAATCTTATCCTATGCAGATCTTGTTGAGGGAGATTATGTTGTACATGACACTCACGGTATAGGTCAATATCTTGGTCTGCACACTCTTACGCTTGACGGAATAACCAAAGATTTTGTGAAAATACTTTATTCGGGCAACGATATGCTTTATCTGCCTTGTACCCAGCTTGATTCAATTGCGAAATATATAGGTGCAAGAGCCGAAGACGGTACTTTGAAGCTGTCAAAAATGGGCGGCACCGAGTGGTATAAGGCTAAATCAAAAGTAAAAAAAGCGGCCAAGGATATGGCGAAGGAGCTCATAGAGCTCTATGCCGAGCGTTTACGTAAAAAAGGTATTGCTTTTGACAAAGACGATGCTATGCAGTCCGATTTTGAATCGGGCTTTGAGTATGAAGAAACTGATGGTCAGCTTGCGGCAATAAATGAGATAAAGGCGGATATGGAGCAAGCATATCCGATGGATAGGTTGCTTTGCGGAGATGTTGGTTTTGGCAAAACAGAAGTTGCATTACGTGCGGCATTCAAAGCTGTAAACAGTTCAAGGCAGGTTGCTATACTTGTGCCTACTACTATTTTGGCATTACAGCATTTTCAGACTATTTCTGCCCGTATGCGTGGATTTCCTGTGAAAATTGATATGCTTTCAAGATTTTCTACTCCTAAACAACAGGCTGAAACTGTCAGAAGGATAAAAAGAGGGGAGACCGATATCGTTGTCGGTACACACAGACTGCTCAGTAAAGATATTGAATTTAAAGATCTGGGGCTCGTGATAATAGATGAAGAACAGCGTTTTGGCGTTGCACATAAAGAAAAGCTCAAACAGATGACAAAGAATATCGATGCTCTGACATTGACTGCAACTCCTATACCGCGTACGCTTAATATGGCGATGAGCGGTATAAGAGATATGTCGGTTCTTGAAGAAGCTCCCGGAGACAGACTGCCTGTTCAATCTTATGTTCTTGAATACGATGAATTGATAATATCCGAAGCTATTAAGAAAGAATTACGCCGAGGCGGTCAAGTGTTCTATCTTCACAATAATATAGAAACGATAGATTACGCCGCACGCAGAGTATCGGCTATGGTTCCCGATGCAAGAATTGCAATAGCTCACGGGAAAATGGATAAGGAGACAATAAGCGAACTGTGGCGAGCACTTGTTGAGGGTGAAATAGACGTTTTCGTATCGACAACTATAATCGAAAGCGGTGTTGATGTTCCGAATGCGAATACGCTTATTATAGAAAATGCCGACAAATTCGGTCTTGCTCAGTTGCATCAAATACGCGGACGAGTGGGAAGAAGCAGCAGACGTGCGTATGCCTACTTTACATTCTCGAAAGGAAAAGCGTTGACCGAGATTGCTACGAAGAGACTGTCTGCAATAAAAGAATATACAGAATTCGGTGCAGGATTTAAGGTGGCTTTAAGAGACCTTGAAATAAGGGGAGCGGGAAATATTTTGGGGGCAGAACAGCACGGTCATTTACAAACCGTAGGTTATGATATGTATATGAAGCTTCTAAACGAGGCTATTCTTGAAGAAAAAGGCGAAGTGCCTAAGGTTAAGAAAGAGTGCACGGTCGATCTGAACGTAAATGCTTACGTCCCCGAAAGCTATATAAAGGTAGCATCGCAAAGAATAGATGTTTATAAAAAAATAGCACTTATCGAGAATCAGCTTGATATGCAGGACGTAACGGACGAATTGCTTGACAGATACGGAGACCTTCCAAAGCCTGTTCTTGAACTTTTGAAAGTCGCTCTGTTAAGAAAACAAGCAGCCGATGCAGGTTTAAGCAAGATAGAGAGAAGAAGTGCAAACGTTTTGATTTATCCTTATGAAATGGACGCTGCCGCATGGACGTATTTGGCAGCACAAAACAAAGGTAAAATTTTAATGAATCTCGGTTCAAAGCCTTACGTTAGCTGCAAAATCGAGAAAAATACAGATGTTTTTTCGTATATCGGAGGGCTGCTTTCCAATTACCTGAATATCCAAAAAGAGATTCACTGACAGTATGGAAACTATTTTATAATTGTAAAAAACGAAAAAAAGGTTGATATTTTTTGTCAAATGTGGTAATATGATAACTATGATTGTCAAAAAAGGGGGAGAGACCTACGTTTGTTACTATTATTAATGCGTTGATAGCTGCTGTAAACGGCATTTGGAATTTAATATCGAACCTTTACCTTTTTAGAGATATATATAAAATAACAGGTGTATTTTTTACAAGAAAATTTAAAAAGACAACTAATTATCATAAATACGCTATTCTTGTTGCTGCAAGAAATGAGGCGGCAGTTATAGGCAACCTTGTTGACAGCATAAGAAAACAGGATTATCCTTCGGAGCTGATTGATATTTTCGTTGTGGCCGATAACTGTACCGATAACACTGCGGAGGTAGCAAGGAGCTACGGTGCTGTTTGTTATGAGCGTTTTGACAAAAAACACTGTACAAAAGGATATGCTTTGCAATTCCTTGTTGAAAATATACGTAAGGATTACGGAATCGAAAATTATGAGGGATATCTCATTTTTGATGCTGACAATCTTTTGAAGCACGATTATATGACTCATATGAATAACGCTTTTGATGCGGGCGAAAAGATAGTTACGTCATACAGAAATACCAAGAATTTTGACGATAACTGGATTTCGGCATCTTATGGCGTTCATTGGCTGAGAACGGTTAGAAACGAACACCGTGCACGTTCTTTGTTTCACTTTGCAACGAGAATACAGGGGACAGGCTTCCTTTTTGCAAATGAATTGCTGAAGGACGGTTGGAATTATACAAGTCTTACCGAAGACAGAGCATTTTGTGCCGATGCTGTCGCTAAGGGATATAAAATTTCTTATAACAACGAGGCTGAATTTTATGATGAACAGCCCGTGGATATGAAAACGGTTATGCGACAGAGAATAAGGTGGGCGAAGGGTCACTTGCAAGCGTTTGCGGAAACGGGTCCCCAGCTTTTTAGCCATATTTTTGTTACAGGCGGAATGGCTAACAAAACATCTGACGGCAAACCTATTGACAAGCCTCTGTGGAAAAAGATATATGATAATATCAGATTGAGATTTATGTCTTTTGATATGTTGACTGTTGTTTTTCCGAATTCGCTGGTATCATCCATAAGAAAAGCACTGTTATACGTTTTGCGTGTTTTGTTGATTGTGAAGGCAGGTAAAATATTCGGAATAGGTTCTGCGGGACATATACTTAAGTTTGAAATTACCGGTATTGTCAAGTGGGTGCTTGACTGGAAAGATATATTTAGGTGGTTTGATATATCGCCATCGTATGAAAGGGCGTTGAATGCGGCTCTTTGGTTGTCATTCTTTATGTTTACTTGGACTATAACCTCGTATATTTCGGGGATAATTACCGCAGTATATATTTATATAGTCGAGCATAAACGTATAAAGAAGATAAAGCTTCACAGGAAAATATGGTTCTGTCTTACTTTCCCCATATTTGACCTTATTGGCCGTCTTTCTATGATTATTGCGATGTTCAGAAAAGTGGAGTGGGATCCGATTTTGCACAACAAGGCTATTAATATTGACGACATTGAGGGAGTCGCGGATGATGTGAATGATCCGCAAAACAAAAAAGAAGAAATAATTATTTAATTGTAATGGAGATAAATATGAAAAAGTTAAGAATTATTTCTATAATGCTTTGTTTCATTTTATGCATTTCTGTTCTGGCATCTTGTGCTAAACAGAAGATTGCTATGGAATATGATGGATACAGTATAACATCGAATATGTATTCGTATTGGTTGTCACAGATTAAATCGGGATATGTGTCGTCTTCAAACGATACTGACGAGTATTGGGATACTCAGTACAGCGATGGCGGTACTTATGAGGAGAAGCTGAAAGAAATTGTAGATTTTAACGTAAAGATTAATCTTGTTTGTATGAAGCTTTTTGACGATTTGGGACTCAAAGTGACAGATAAAGAAAAAGAAGAGATTGATACTGCAATTTCAGATCTGCTCGTTTCTTACGGCTCAAAAAGCGAATTGAACTCTATGCTTGCCTTATTTAATATCAATGTTGACATTCTTGAGGATATTTACAATATTGATCTCAAAGCATCAAAGGTATATGAGGCACTTTATGCAGAAGGCGGTACGCGTCGGATTGATGATGAAGCGTTGGATAAGTATTATAAGGATAATTATTCCAGGATTGATATTATATTTATTTACGAATCCTTTGAATATAAAAAAGACGAGAACGGCAACCTGATTTTCAATCAGGCAACGAACTCTTATGAAAAAATTGAGCTTGATGACGGGGAGTCGGCCAACAAGAAAGCCCTTGCTGAAGATATATTGAAAAAGCTTGAATCGGGAGAGAATTTTGATACACTGAAGAGTCAATATAACGAGTACCCCGACGGAAAGAAATATGAACTCGGTTACTTTATCTCGGCAAATGATATTGATGTATACGATTCCGATATATATCTTGCTGTAAGTCAGATGAACATAGGCGATGTTAAAAAGCTTGAAAAAGACGGGGCAATTTGCATTATAAAGCGTAAGGAGCTTACGGAAAAAACTTATACAGATGAAAATTATCTTGACATGTTTGAAAATCTTGTTGATTATTGTCAGGAAGAGGATTTTAATTCATATATGTCAGAGCTTATAAAAGATGTAACTGTTAATGAAGAAGAAATATCCAAATATTCCGTAAGAGATGCTGATTTGATGCAGTATTGATTGAGAATTTTGAAAAAATTTGAAAAACTATTGCATTTTATATAAATGTGTGCTATAATATTATACAGTAAGATTAGAAGAGTGGTTTTTGCCACTCTTCTAAATTTTATGTCGGGACATATTTTTGTTTGTCTCAAAAAAATGCAAAAAAGGATACAGATATGTCGAAAACAAACGCAAGACCTGCAAAAAACATTGCAGGCAAAGTAAAAGAATTACTTGAACCTACAATTACAGGAATGGGATACATCTTGTGGGATGTAGAATATGTTAAAGAGGGTGCCGAGTGGTTTCTTAGAATCACGCTTGACAGCGAAGAGGGAATAAACATAAATGACTGTGAAAAAGTCCATATGGAAATAAGTCCTATGCTTGACGAAGCAGATCCCATTGAGGGAGCGTACAGACTTGAGGTTTCTTCTCCCGGAATCGAACGCGACTTAAAAAATCCTATGCACTACAAAGCATGTATTGGTTGGGACGTTGAGGTGAAATTGTTTACCGCATTTGAGGGCAGAAAATCGATTAAGGGTATTTTTGCCAACTATGATGAAGAAAACAACGCGTTCACTATAAATGAGAATGGAAACGATATCATTCTTGAAAAGAATATGGTGTCAAAAATAAAGACAGTATACGATTTTGATTGATTTGAAAATAATAAACAGATAAAATATATATGGAGGATACTGCCGTTGCTTTTATTATACGGCGAGTTACAGAAAGATGAATACGGAATTTTTTAATGCTCTCGATCTGCTCGAAAAAGAAAAGGGTATTCCGAAGGACTATATGCTCGAAAGAGTTGAAGCAGCTCTTGTGTCGGCATTTAAGAGAGAGATGGGCGGAAACAGCAATGTGAAGGTTGTTCTTGATCCCGCCAAAAAGGACATGAAGGTGTATGCGGTTAAGGATATCGTAGAGGTCGTTGAAGATCCTAATTTGCAGATTTCTCTTGAGGACGCAAAGAAGATAAGCAAGAGATCGTCTGTCGGCGGTGTTGCTGAAGTCAAGCTCGACCCCAAGAACTTCAGAAGACTCAGTGCTACAACTGCTAAACAGGTTATTATTCAGGGTATCCGCGAGGCTGAAAGAAGCATAAGAGTTAGAGAATATGAAGATAAAAAAGAAGAAATTATCTCTGCTGTTGTTCAGAGAACGGATGCAGATACCGGCGATGTTATAGTTGATACCGGCACAAGTATTGCAAAAATTCTTAAATCTGAGCTTATCCCCGGCGAAAGATTTGACGACGGAGCACGTATCAAGGTTTTTGTTACCGAGGTTAGAAAGGAAGCGTACGGTCCTCTTGTGACTCTTTCAAGAACACATCCGGGAATGGTTAAGAGACTTTTTGAAATGGAAGTTCCCGAGATTCAGGACGGTACTGTTATTATAAAGGGTGTTTCAAGAGAAGCAGGTTCAAGAACCAAAATCGCTGTAATGTCGAGAGATGAAAACGTTGATCCTATCGGTGCTTGTATTGGTAATCGCGGAATGAGGATTTCGGGGATTGTTGAAGAACTCGGCGGAGAAAAGATTGATATAATCAAGTACAGCGAGAATGTGGAAGAATATATCAAAGAAGCACTTTCACCTGCTACTGTGCGTCAAGTTATTGTTGACGGTGAGCGTTCTTGCAGAGTGCTTGTAGATGACGACCAGTTGTCTCTTGCTATAGGTAAGGAAGGTCAAAACGCCCGTCTTGCAGTAAGACTTACAGGTTTTAAGATCGATATTAAGACAGATCTTTAATTACATTATTCGGAGGATATGATGAGACAGCCGTTGCCAAAGAAAAAAATTCCGGAAAGAAGATGCTCGGGATGTGGCATGTCATTTCCCAAACCCACTCTTTTGAGGGTAGTGAGAGCTCCGGACGGAAGTGTTTCACTTGACTTTACGGGTAAGAAATCGGGACGCGGAGCTTATGTGTGCAGAAGCGTTCAGTGTTTCAAGAAGGCAAGAAAAGCCAAGCGTTTTGAACGCAGTCTTGAATGTGAAATACCTGAGGAAGTATACGATGCTTTGGAAAGAGAGCTTTCGGAAAATGAGTAATAACAGATTGCTCGGAATGATGGGACTTGCGGCACGTGCGAGAAAAATAGCCGCGGGTACTGAGATAGTAACCGACAAGATCAAGGCAGGTAAAGGTGTCAGGCTTGTTTTAATAGCCTCCGATGTATCTCAGAATACAAGAAAAAAAATTGTAAACTGTTGCGAATATTACGAAGTGGAGTATATTCAAATACAGTATACACAGAATGAAATATCCGATGCTGTCGGAAAGAGTTGTTTGACTTCTTCCGTGGCGATTCTTGATCGTAATTTTTCAGAAGCGATCAAAAAGCTGGTTTAAAGAGGTGCTTATATGTTATCAAATCAAAAATATCGTATCAGTAATATTGCAAAAGATTTTGATGTAAAAAGCAAGGAATTGATTGAACTTCTTGATTCTTACGGAATGACCGGAAGAACTCATATGGCAGTTCTTTCTCCCGACGAGTTCGGAATAATTTTTAATCATCTTACAAGCAAGGTGCAGTTTGAGGGGATTGGAAAATATATTGACGGAGAACTCAAGATAAAAGAGCCTAAGAAGGTTGAGGCTCCTGCTGTTGAAAAAGAACAGCCCAACGAGAAAAAAACGGCAGAGAATAAGCCTGTTGACAAGGCAGAGCCCGCAAAAGCTCCCGAGCAGAAATCATCACAGGCGAAAGAAACAAAAGCAGAAAATAAACCCGAAAACAAAAAGCAGATTGCCGCAAATAACGGTAATAATGCTCAGAAGAATCAGCATAGAGAAACTTCCAATCAAAAGAAGGAGCAAAAGAAGCAGCCTGCACAGCAGAGACAGCATAGACAGGAGCTTAAAGTTGAAAGAGTTCTTCCCGATGCTCCCGATGCTGTAAGACAGAGCAACCATGTTGCGGGTACAAGAGTTGTTGATACAAGAGGTACACATGTTGACCTTTCTAAGTACGACGAAAGACTTGAAAGTTTTGTTCACGACCCTAAGTTGAACTACTCCAATGAACGCAAGAAGGTTAAGAAGCAGAATAATAACAATAGGTACGACAAAAATAAAGATAAAGAAAAACTTGCTCTTGAAAAAATTAAGAAAGAAGAGCTTGAGAGAGCAAAAAAGCTTCAGCTTCAGATAACGGTACCCGATGAGATTACGGTAGGTGATCTTGCGGTAAGAATGAAGGTTACTGCTGCGGAGGCTATTAAGAGACTGATGAAGCTTGGTATTATGGCGAGTGTTAATCAGGTTATAGATTATGATACAGCTTTCCTTGTTGCCGATGAACTTGGAATAAAGGTGTCAAAAGAAGTTGTTGTAACTATTGAAGAAAAACTGTTTGACGAAAAAGAAGACAGTGAAGAAAGTCTTGAAAGGCGTGCTCCCGTTGTATGTGTTATGGGTCACGTTGACCACGGTAAGACATCGCTTCTCGATGCTATTCGTCACGCAAATGTAACTGCGGGAGAAGCAGGCGGTATTACACAGCATATAGGTGCTTACAGAGTTAATATTAACGGTCAGGATATTACATTCCTTGACACTCCCGGACACGAAGCTTTTACTGCGATGCGTGCAAGAGGAGCAATGGCGACGGATATAGCAATTCTTGTTGTTGCTGCGGATGACGGTATTATGCCTCAGACTGTTGAAGCTATTAATCACGCGAAGGCTGCAGGCATTGAAATAATTGTTGCTATCAATAAAATGGATAAACCGGGAGCTGATCCCGATAATATTAAGCAAAACCTCACACAGTACGAGCTTGTTCCCGAAGAGTGGGGCGGCGATGTTATATGTGTTCCCGTATCTGCCCTTACAAAGATGGGTATTGACGATCTTCTCGAAAACGTTCTGCTTGTTGCTGAGGTTAAAGATCTTAAGGCTAACCCGAACAGACGTGCAAAAGGTATTGTTATTGAGTCTAAGCTTGACAGAGGCAGAGGTCCTGTTGCTACGGTTCTCGTTCAGGCGGGTACACTTAAGGTTGGCGACGTGGTTATTGCCGGTACTGCGGTAGGTCACGTAAGAGCTATGCTTGACGATAAGGGCAAGAATATAAAGACTGCGGGACCTTCCGTTCCCGTAGAGATTGTCGGTTTGGCAGAAGTTCCCGAATCGGGTGATGAATTCAATGCTGTTGAAGACGAAAGAATGGCACGTACACTTGCCGATCAGAGAAAGACAAAACAAAAGGAAGCTGCATTTAAGGCTAATGCAAAAGTATCTCTTGACGATTTGTTTGCTCAGATCAGTGAAGGGACACAGGATCTTAATGTTATCGTTAAAGCGGACGTTAACGGTAGTGCCGAAGCTGTTAAGCAATCCCTTGAAAAGCTTTCCAACAGCGATGTCAGAGTTAATGTTATTCATACGGCGGCAGGCGGTATTACCGAGGGGGATGTTATGCTTGCGGCTGCATCCAATGCTCTTATTATCGGTTTCCATGTTCGTCCCGATAAAAAGGCTATTGACTCAGCTGAAAGACAAGAGGTTGAAATCCGCACGTACCGTGTAATTTACGAATGTATCGAAGAAATTGAAGCTGCTATGAAGGGGATGCTTGCTCCCGAATTTAAGGAAGAAGTTCTCGGACACGCAGAAGTACGTCAGACTATACACGTTCCTAAGATTGGAACTATTGCAGGTTCATACGTTCAGGACGGTAAGATTACAAGAAACAGCCAGATCCGTGTTGTACGTGACGGTGTAATTATATTTGAAGACAAGATCAGCTCCTTGAAGAGATTTAAGGATGATGCTAAAGAAGTTATGCAGGGCTTTGAATGCGGTGTGGGGCTTGAGAAGTTCAATGATATTAAAGAAGGCGATATTCTCGAAGCCTTTGAAATGGTTGAAATTAAGAAATAAAACAAATGAGCTGTATCACCCGTATACGATACAGCTCATTTTAAGGTGTTTATAATGGATATAAAATGTTTTTTACCTACAAACAAGCATGAAATGGAATCAAAGGGTTGGGGCGAAGCCGACTTTGTTTACGTGACGGGAGATGCTTATGTAGACCACCCTTCCTTTGGTGTTGCGATCATATCGCGTGTTCTTGAAAATGCGGGATTTAAGGTTGCAATATTGTCACAGCCGGATTATAAGAGTGCTGATGCTTTTAAAGAGTTTGGCAGACCAAGACTTGGATTTCTTGTTACAAGCGGTAATATCGACTCTATGGTTGCCCACTATACAGCATCTAAAAAGAAGCGTTCTTATGACTATTATTCGCCGGGCGGAAAGATGGGAAACAGACCGGATAGGGCTGTCATTGTTTACTGTAACAGAATACGTGAGGCTTACGGAGATGTACCTATAATAATCGGCGGTCTTGAGGCGTCATTGCGCCGTTTTGCTCACTATGATTATTGGGATGACAGAATAAGACGATCTGTTCTTATAGACTCAAGAGCAGATATACTGTCATACGGCATGGGAGAAAAGTCAGTACTGCGTATAGCTGAATTACTCGATAAAGGTGTTCCCGTAAAGAAGATACGTGACGTTAAGGGAACAGTTTATGTATGCAAGGCAGACGAAAAGATTAATTATGAATGTGCCGGCGGTTACGATTTCAATGACTTGAAAGTAAATAAGAAGAAATATGCTGAAGCATTTTCTTTGCAATATAAAGAAAACGATTATATAAACGGAAAAGCGGTTGTTGAATATTATGACGGAAAGATGCTTGTACAAAATCCGCCTATGCCACCTCTCGAAAGAGAAGAGCTTGACAAGGTTTACGCTTTGCCTTTTACAAGAGCTTATCATCCCAAGTATGAAAAAGACGGCGGAGTGCCGGGAATAAACGAAGTTGAATTTTCGATAACACACAATAGGGGATGTTTTGGTGCTTGTAATTTCTGTGCTATAGCATTTCATCAGGGAAGAAGCGTCCGTTCAAGAAGCATAGAATCTGTTGTTGATGAGGCAAAGAAAATAACACAGATGCAAGGCTTTAAAGGATATATCCACGATGTCGGCGGTCCTACAGCGAATTTCAGATATCCATCCTGTCAACAACAAAAAGAGCACGGTGTTTGTAAAAACAAGAAGTGCTTAGTGCCTACCCCTTGTAAAAATTTAAAGGTAAGCCATACGGAATATCTTGATATGCTCAGCAGAATAGAGAAACTTGACGGTGTAAAAAAGGTTTTTATACGTTCAGGGATAAGGTTTGACTATCTTATGCTTGATAAAGACGAGAGTTTTTTTAAAAAACTTGTGCGGGATCACGTAAGCGGTCAGCTAAAGGTTGCTCCCGAACATTGCTCATCCCGTGTTTTGAGATTGATGGGTAAACCTGATTTTTCCGTATATGAAAGCTTTAAAAAACGCTTTTTTGATATGACAAAGAAAATCGGTAAGGAGCAATATCTTGTTCCTTATCTTATGTCCAGCCATCCGGGTAGTACGATTCGTGATGCTGTGGAATTAGCGGTTTATCTGAAAAAAAGCGGATATTTGCCCGAGCAGGTGCAAGATTTTTATCCCACTCCGGGAACTGCGTCAACGGTTATGTACTATACAGGAATAGATCCTTTTACTGGAAAAGAGGTTTTTGTTGCCGGAGATTACGAAGAGAAAAGAATGCAGAGGGCACTTTTGCAATGGAACCGAAAAGAGAACCACGATATAGTTAGGGCAGCCTTGGAAAAGTGCGGAAGAACAGATCTTATCGGTTTTGGAAAAGAGTGTCTTGTTACTCCGGCAAAAAAGGGAGCTAACCGAAGTCATGTTTGGACAGACAAAAAAAGGCTGCAGACGAAAAAAAAGAAAGATAGTAAAAACAATATGCACAAGCAGAGGGCTGCTAAAAAGAAATAGTATATTTGCATAATGTAAATGTTTCTTTTTTGTAAACTTTTTAAAATTAGTTGACAAATTATGCTGATTATAGTATTATAGTTAAGCAAAACTTTTAGTAATTTCTTCCTTGCTGTATGTATATGACATACGGCCGGAGTCCATAAGGAGGTGTATATAATGGAGAAAGTGAATGCGTCTTACGAGACTATATTCGTTGTTGATCTTCAGAAAGGTGAAGAGGAAGTAAAGGCTCTTGTAGAAAAGTTTACAAAGCTTATTGCCGACAACGGAGCAGTTGAGGAAATTGACGAGTGGGGCAAACGCAGACTTGCATATCCTATCAATGATCTTAACGAAGGTTATTACGTGCTTGTAAAGTTTAATGCTCCTGCTCAATTTGTTTCTGAACTTGAGCGTATTTTCGGTATAACCGAAGGAATTATGCGTTCTATCGTAGTTAAAGCAGGAAACTAAGAAGTAAGAAAGAAGGGTAAAACACAATGGCGAATTTTAATTTTAACAAAGTTATTCTTGGCGGTCGTCTTACTGCTGATCCCGAACTTAAGACAACAACAAGCGGTATTGTATTTACATCATTTTCTGTTGCCGTAACACGTCGTTTTGCTAAAACAGCGGAAGGACAGGCTAATCAGCAGAGTGATTTTATAAACTGCGTTGCATGGAGAAATCAGGCTGAATTTATCACAAGATATTTCAGAAAAGGAAGCTCTATTTGTGTGACGGGGGCACTTCAGACAAGAACTTGGACTGATCAACAGAATAATAAAAGATATATTACTGAGGTTGTTGTGGACGAAGTTAACTTTGTTGACAGCAAGTCCGATAACAATCAGTATCAAAATTCGTCGGATAATTTAGGTGCACCCTCTTACTCGACAGAATCAGTGCCTGATTTTGAGGTTATAACCGGAGATCAGGATCTGCCTTTCTAAGATAAGGTAGCATTAATCAAATAGCATTATATGGTGCTATTCAGAAATTAAACAGGAGGATTCGAATAATGGATAGAGAACAGAAGCCTTTCCGCCAGAACAACCGCAAGAGAAAGAAAGTTTGCCAGTTCTGTGCTGAAAAGATCGAACACATCGATTACAAAGACACAGCTCGTCTCAGAAAATATATCAGCGAACGTTCCAAGATTCTTCCCAGAAGAATTACAGGTACATGTGCAAAGCATCAGCGTCAGGTAACTATCGCTGTTAAGCGTGCTCGTCAGATCGCTCTTTTGCCTTACGTAAGCGACTGATTATAGTTTCTATAAAAATTAAGCTGCACTTTTGTGCAGCTTTTTTTGTGCTGTTTATTTGATGTTTAGAAAACTGAAATATTCTTGCTCTGAATATATTTCCGTAGAATTATCGTTATGCCGTATCAAGTAATATTTGATTAAGCCATCGGTAGTAAAACAGTATTCGATGTAAAGGCTTTGATTGAACAAAGCATTTTTCTGAGATATAATAGTATATGGTTTTATTATTGTCGGAACTTCGGCTGGAGTGTGAAAGTTTGTGCGTTTTTTTAGCGGCGTATTATGATTTTTTAAATATTCTGACGCATCGAAGGCTTTTAGAGAGTTGTCCGCTATATTCAATGCAAGCTTTATCTGCTCATTGTAGTTTATTATTATAGCGTTATTATAAGTTATTTCCGGGCAAAAAACAAAGTACATTGTTTTGTTTGTTTTTTGAGAAAATATTTGTTGGCAGTTTTCTGCGTAGGGGGCGTAAATTGTTAAATAGTGTTTTGCCGCATCGTGTATCATTAAGTCTGATACTGCCGTATTTTGCTGCGTATTTTGAACTGCCATGCGGTTAAGCATATTTCCTGAGGCAAATATTTCTGCATATGATGCCGAATGTGAATAAGATATAGCTTTTGGGGCTTTATAATTACCGTAGAATTGTTTTGGTGATAACGGGAAATTGAGCAGCTTTTTTGCGAAATCGGTAATATCTTTTCTGTCGGCTACAATTTGGTTTGTAAGAAGCGGGTATTGTTCTTCTAAAGTTTCCAATGCGTTTTTGTAAAAATCTTTGTTTTCTTCGATAATAAACAAATTCTCTATTTGAGCTATGCTTTCATTTGATTTGAAATCCGAGCAGATGTTGAGCATTAAATTGACAGCCTGAGTAAGCTTGGAATGAAAAAACGTGTTTTTTTCGCTATCGGTCATATCTGTTTTTGAATATTCACATAGGAGGGAAAACCATTTTGATGTATTTTTCATTTCAGGGGCTGCATAATATATCATATTTTTTACAGTATAAGACATGGCGTATATTTCATTGTTTTTATTTTCAAAGCTGCCGAGATTAATTGATTTTTCAAAAGAATTATTGATACTTTGAACGGAAGCACAAATGTTGGTGAGTAAAGATATATTTTCTCTGTCATTTTGCTTTTTAGCCATTGTTTTTTGGTGACTTTCCGAAATAAAGATACCTGCGATGACTACTATAAACAGAAGTGCAAAAGCTACGATTTTGATTACATATTTTTTTCTGACGATAAACATAGATATTTCCTTTAATTGATTTATAAAATATTCACAAAAAAATTGACAATTACGAGTGTTTTTGTTATAATAGTAATGTGTTAATAATAAATTTATTAAACAAAGTAAAATATAGTAAGGAGACGAAATTATGAAACTTCTGTTAGCGATTGTAAATAATGATGATGCAAATTATGTTAATACCGGTCTTTCAAAGGCTGGGGTTATGGTTACAAAAATCGCATCAACAGGCGGCTTCTTGATGAGTGGTAATACTACGTTTATCATAGGCGTTCAGGATGATGAAGTGGACAAAGTTTTGGAAATAATCAGTCATTTTTCAAAAAAGAGAACGGTTCCCGTGCCTGCAGATCCCGTGTACAATCCTGCTTCAATTTCGACTATTCCTGCCAAGGTTACAGTTGGCGGAGCAACTGTATTTGTTCTTAACGTCGAGAGATTTGAACACGTATAATTTGGAATGTATATAAATGGAAAATGAAAAGTTATTTCTGTACGGCAACGAAAAATTAAAGAGTTTTTTTAGCAGTGCGGCAGAAAAGGGGAAGATAGCACATGCATATATATTTGAAGGCGGACGGGGTAGCGGAAAACATACGCTGGCTCGTCGTCTTGCGTGTTTACTTGCGTGCCGGTCGCTTTTTGAAAGACCTTGTATGATGTGCGAGTCCTGCAGAAAAATAGCGGAGGGGATTTCTCCGGATATAATTGAGATAAAATTACCCGATGATAAGAAGACGATAGGCGTTGAACAGCTTCGTGAGTTGCGTTCAAGCGTATACGTAAAACCAAGTGAAGAAGACATTAAGGTTTATATAATAAGCAATGCGGAGGCAATGACTGTACAAGCACAAAACGTATTTTTAAAGGTGCTTGAAGAGCCGCCTATGGGTGTTTATTTTATTATGCTCTGTGAGAACTCTTCAAATATTTTGCCAACGGTTAAATCAAGAGCTCCGGTATTGAAAATGCATATTTTTTCGGACGAAGAGTTGGAAAAATATTTACTTGAATATAATAAACAGGCAGTAAATTTATTTTCCTCAAATGAAGAAGAATTCAAGTTGATAGTTCGTATAGCCGAGGGGAAAATAGGTGAAGCCGAAAGACTTATATCTGATTCAAAAAATGATAAGTCTCAATCAAAACACGAGAAGGCAAGAAGATTTATTGAATTAACTGCAGACCATACAAAATATTCGGATTTTTTGTTATACGTTCAGAATATGGCGAAAAACAAAGAGGAGCTTTTGGATATTATTTTGTATGCAACCTATGCTGTTAGGGATCTTATGGCAGTAAAGAAAGCAAGTGAAGATACTGTGAGGCTTATGTTTTACGGGGATATTGAATACGCTTGTGAGGTAGCCTCAAATTTTACCTCTGCGGGTGTGATGAATTTATATTACGAGCTTTGCCGTGCACGAGAGGATCTGGTTTCAAACCTCAACCTCAATAATACTCTTAACTATATTGCGTGCGAATTCAGAAAAAAGGCGAGCGTTTGATGAAAATAAACTTTTTCGCTTCGACAGCGGCGGAAAAGAAATAAAAAAATTATGATCTGTCGGGACATGGAGATATTAATGGAAAAAAAAGAAATTGTAGAACTTCCCGAAGAAGTTGAAGTTATTGGTGTTAGATTTAGACAGACGGGCAAGATATATTATTTTGCTCCTGACGGTTTTAAAATCGAGCAGGGCGAAAATGTGATTGTTGAAACTGCGCGCGGCCTTGAGTACGGTCATACGGTTGTAGGTAATAAGTTTGTTTCCAACACTGAGATCGTGCCCCCGTTGCGTAAGGTGGTTAGAAAAGCAACCTCTGCCGACGACACTCATCACGAGGAGAATAATCAAAAAGAAAAAGAAGCGTTTGATATTTGCTTACAAAAAATTGAAAAGCATAAGCTCGACATGAAGCTTATTGAGGTCGAATATACTTTTGATAATAACAAGCTTTTGTTCTATTTTTCCGCAGAAGGAAGAGTGGATTTCCGCGAGCTTGTCAAAGACCTTGCTTCAGTCTTTAAGACGAGAATTGAGCTTCGTCAGATTGGAATAAGAGATGAAGCAAAGATGATGGGCGGACTCGGGGTATGCGGAAGACCGTTTTGTTGTAAGACTTTTTTGAATGATTTCGCTCAGGTTTCCATCAAAATGGCAAAAGAACAGAATCTTTCTTTGAATTCGGCTAAAATTTCGGGTACTTGCGGAAGGCTTATGTGTTGTTTGCGTTATGAATCCGATGTTTATGAAGAGGAGCTCAGAAGAACGCCTAAGGTTGATTCTATAGTTGATACTCCCGACGGTGAGGGAATTGTGGCTGAGGTGAGTCCCTTGGCCGGATTGGTTAAGGTCAGACTTAATTCTAATCCTGAACAGCCTCCGAAGACATTTACAAGAGATGTTTTAAAAGTAAAAGGATACCTACGCAAGAAGGAAAAGGAAGAAAAAATTGACGAAGAATTAAAAAAACTTGAAGAATCTTAAAAAATATTCGCAAATCATTTGCATTTTTGGAACATGTGTGCTATAATATGTCTGCAGATGAGAACAAATGTTTTTATTTGTCGATATCTGCTGGATTGTAAGTAATAATTACCATTATGGAGGTGTACACAAATGGCTTATAAAATTGACACAGAAGCTTGCATCGGATGCGGTGCATGTGCAACTGACTGCCCTGTAGAATGCATTGCAGAACAGGATGGCAAGTATGTTATCGATGCAGACAAGTGCCTCGATTGCGGTGCATGTGCAGGTTCTTGCCCTGTAGAAGCTCCCAAGGCTGAATAATTTAGCATCTATCGGTGAATAGGATTTACATATCATTTGCCGGGTTTTGATAGGAAATCTGCCTCAGTGCCGATTTCCTATCTTAATTTTTACGATGTTTTTTGGAGAGGCGGTGTTTTTTGTGGATGAAAAAAAGGGATTGATTAAATGCGATGAACGAATAGACGATGTTGACGAAAGAATATCGCTTATCCAGAAGACAGACGGTTTTGCTTACGGAACAGATGCTGTTTTGCTTGCTTCTTTTATAAGAAAAATGAGCAATAAGACAGCGGTTGAATTTGGTAGCGGAACAGGTATAATTTCGTTGCTGTGTGAAGAACACAAAAAGTTTGGAAGGATTTATTCTGTTGAAATCCAAGACGAATATTTTGATTTGTTGAGAAGAAATATCGAATACAATGATTCAAAAATTATTCCTTTGAATGAGGATATAAGAAACATAACCCCCGAAATGTTTGGCGGAGAAGTAGATGTTGTTTTTTCAAATCCTCCTTATATGAAGACATGCTCGGGTAAGGCAAATGTTGATTTGGGCAGAAATACTGCAAGACATGAGGTGGAGGGCGGTATAGAGGATTTTTGCAAAGCCGCAGGGAAAATATTAAAACATGGTGGTTTGTTTTACTGTGTTTACCGTCCCGACAGAGCGATAGATCTGATCTGCTCTATGAGAAAGTATAAACTTGAGCCGAAGAGGTTGACTTACGTTTATCCGTTTACTGACGGAAGGGCGTGTTTGATGCTTATTGAAGCTAAGAAAGGTGGCTCGTCGGGGCTGTTTAATACAAAGCCCTTTATTATATTCAATAGCAAGACTGCTGATAACAGCGATAATTCTGCCGATATGAAAAAGGTATACAAGGAGTGTGATATGGACGATGAATACAAACGATTATGATTTCAGAGAAGAGAAGAACAAAATTGAAAAGGGTGTTTTGTACATTGTTGCAACTCCAATCGGTAATATTGCGGATATTAGTGAAAGAGCATTGAAAGTACTTGAAAATGTTGACCGCGTTGCCGCTGAAGATACAAGAAATTCAGGGAAGCTGTTATCATATTTTGATATAAAACAGAGTTATATTACCTATCACGAGCATAATAAGTCGGAAGCGGGGGCAAAGATTGCTGACAGATTGCAGAACGGTGAGTCTATAGCACTTGTGACCGATGCGGGTATGCCTGCAATAAGCGACCCGGGAGAAGATTTAGTCAAATCGTGCGTAGACAGAGGAATAAAGGTGACGTGTGTTCCGGGAGCAAGTGCTTTTACAACGGCATTGGTGTTGTCTGGACTTAACACTCGAAGATTCAGTTTTGAGGGATTTTTGAGCACTCAGACCGGGGAAAGAAAAAAACTTCTTGAAAAAATCAAGGATGATGACAGAACGCTTATTTTTTATGAAGCACCGCACAAGCTGAGAACAACACTTGACGACCTTTTTGAATATTTAGGTGACAGAAAAATTGCCCTATGCCGTGAGCTTACAAAGTTAAATGAAGAGATTTGTCGCACGACTCTCGGTCAGGCCATTGAATTGTATAAGGAAAAGGAACCGCGAGGAGAGTACGTGCTTGTTGTCGAGGGTGCAAAGTATACCGATATAAAAGAATGGAACAATTTGTCTGTTGAAGAGCATATAGCTTTTTATACCGAGGGAGGTATTTCTAAAATGGATGCAATAAAAAAGGTTGCAAAGGACAGAGGTGTTCCCAAAGGAGATATATACAAGCTAACCATTAATAAATAAAAAACAGACACAGCTTTATCGTTGCTGTGTCTGTTTTTCTCTGCGTTTTAATGAAATAAAATATGCTGTCTTAAAGAAAAAATATCCGATAGCTGAACCGATTACGTTGAAAATCAAATCGTCTATATCACACCTTCCGAGAAGCGTGAAAAGCTGCAGCGTTTCAACAAAGATTATTATAAGAATTACGCTTAAAAGACACTTCCAAAAGGTGCGGAGCTTTGTGTGTACAGCAGGAAGGAAAAAGCCGAGTGGGATAAACATTATAATATTTCCCAAAAGATTGATAAAAGCGTGTTTGACAAGTGCTAAATTGGGGGTGTTCTCAATAAGGCGTATATAATTTTTTATTGTAAGCAACGGTGTAAGATTGATGTTCCATTTCAGCTGTTCCGAATAATCGTTATAATGAACAAACGCAAACCGTTGACCGAATAGAAGCCAAAACATAATTATAGTATATATAATAAACAGAGTTTTTAATATAAAATTCGTTTTTAACCTCATTCGTTTTACCTCATTGATAGAAAAATATACTTTTAATATATTATATAATAAGTGAATGGACTATTCAAGGGTTAAATTGAATTTAATCCAAAATACGAAAGGATTCCTTCGTATATGCTGTCAGCGAAGAGTTCGGGTCTTTGACTCATCAAATATGCATCATTTTCGTTTGTTATATATCCCATTTCTATAAGTACAGAAGGCATAGGGGTTCTTCTCAATACATAGAGTGAAGGTCTTACAAACATACCGCGGTTAGGTATGCCGACAATTTCAGATATGCTGTCGATTATTTCTTCGCCTAACCAATATCCTTCACTGTTCATACTGTATGCATATCCTTCAGTGCCGCTTGCAGACGAATTTTCCGATGCATTTGTGTGAAGGGAAATGAAATAATTTGCTCCCCACGCGGTTGCCGCATTGACTCTTGAGGCGAGGCTTGTCGAAAGACTTGTGCCAAGCTGTTCCGTGGGGGTATTTCTTGACAATCTTACTTCAAAGTTTGGATCGCCTCTTAAAAGTTCAGCAAGCCTCAAGCCTATGTTGTAGGTTATGTCTTGTTCACGAAGCCCGAAGCCTTCAGCACCGGCATTGGGGTTGATTGGATTGTGCCCCTGGTCTATGAAAATTTTTATTGCCATATGTAGTACCTCTAATTATAAATTTGTTATTAATATACTATTCATTTTGCTTCGATGTTGACATAAAGTATACGATGATGTATAATATCTAAAATGTGTTAATAGAAAAGAGAAGTGTTATGGAGTTTGAAAAGAACCGCCGATTGTTGAGTTACGCAAGACGTGCGATCGATGAATATAATATGATTGAAGAAAATGACAGGATAGCAGTCGGTGTTTCGGGAGGCAAAGATTCTATTGCACTTTTTTGTACACTGGTTGCATTGAAAAGATTTTATCCCGTAAAGTTTGAACTTGTTGCCGTTACAATAGATATGGGTTTTGATGGAATGGATTATTCAAAGGTTTCAGAGCTTTGTGAGAACTTAGGCGTAGAGTACCATATCGTAAAAACCGAAATTTCTCAGATAATTTTTGATTACAGAAAAGAAAGTAATCCGTGTTCGCTGTGTGCGAGAATGAGGAGAGGTGCGTTACACGATGCCGCAAAGGAATATAAGTGCAATAAAATAGCCTTGGGACATCACTTTGACGATGTCGTTGAGACTTTTATATTAAATCTTGCTTACGAGGGAAGATTAGGCACTTTTTCGCCTGTTACTTACCTGTCAAGAAAAGAACTTACTATGATACGACCGTTTATATATACAACGGAAAAAGATATAAAATATTTTATGGGAAAGAATGAATGGTTACCCCTTGTTGAAAGCACTTGTCCGGCAGATAAGGCGACACAGAGGGAAGAAGTAAAGCGTTTTTTGGCAGAACAGGAAAAGATTAATAAAGGTATAAAACATCGTATACTGGGAGCTATCCAAAAGGCTGAACTTGACGGTTATCACGAATAAAATATAACAAGTATATTTCCCCGGAAATATACTTAAAATAACTTATAAATATAAAAATATTTTTTAAAAATATATTGACAAAGGGCTTTTGTTATGTTATAATTGTCAACGTTGTGAAGAACGACATTAGCTGGTGTGGCTCAATGGCAGAGCAGCTGATTTGTAATCAGCAGGTTGTTGGTTCGACTCCGATCACCAGCTCCATAAATTTGGGGGAATTCCCGAGCGGCCAAAGGGGGCAGACTGTAAATCTGTTGTCACTGACTTCGCTGGTCCGAATCCAGCTTCCCCCACCATAACAAGAAACCGACCTTCAGGGTCGGTTTTTTGTTATGGTGCGGAAGTTCCACTTCCGGAACAGGCACTTGCTTTACGCAAGTGCGGCTGGTTCGCATACCTCGCGCCGAGCGCGTCAAGCTTGCTTGTAAGCGGCAAGCGAAGGTATCTTCGCCACAGGCGAATACCCAGCTTCCTCATCCCCG
>JAZOUV010000014.1:0-2819 GCA_045658315.1 Eubacteriales bacterium | reverse complement strand
TCCTCAAGAGTCAGGAATGTAGGATCATTTTCCTGCTGGCGATATTGTATGCCGGCGAATGGATTGATTCTCATCCAACCCATATTAAGTCCCATGTTGACGAATTTCTTGAAACACTTCATATATCTCACCAATGTATTTTGGCAAAGACGCTTTTCAAGGCGCATGTGTCGCTCGACATAGATAATAAAGTCACGAGAAAGTTCAGGAAAGACAATATCCTCCTTTTCATAGAAAGATTGAACACAAGCCTTCAAGCAACGGTAGCAGTTCCAATATCGGTTGATGGTTATCTTCTCATACTCGATACCGATAAGTGCTTCCATTGCTTTAATCTCCTTTTCCATTGTGTTGAGGAAGGTTCGCTTATCACCTTTATTAAATAAGCGTTTCAATAGGTGGGAAGGAGTGATAAGTGCATCTTCAAGTAACAACTCTTTGTGAAGGTTGTGAATCTTGGTTTTGAGAGATTCGATGTAATCGTTCAGTTCGATTGAAACCCTGTCTCTGCCTTTACAGCAGCCACGGGCTTGGTTCCACAAACGAGGCAATACACTACGCTGTATGCGTACCTCGTCAGACACTCCGTTGATAGTAACACGGACTACGATAGGTGCTTCGCCGTTCTTCAGCAAGCTACTCTTCTTGATAACGAAGAGGATTTTCATTGTTTCATGCTTCATCTTACATACATTTTTTGTGGTACAAAAGTGCTAATGTTTGATGAAACGCACGCTATGCAAATAAGTGAATATCTGTGCTTTACATATCAAATCGTGGCTTTTTTCAGTGGCTCAAAAAAAAGCCACGAATTTGGCACGATTGAAATTCCTAAATCTGCATGTTTTGCACAGTTGAAACAAAAAGAAAACCTCTGAATTCGTTGAAATTCAGAGGTTTTCATCTTTTTGCTGTGATTCTTCGTGGTGCCACCAGGAATCGAACCGGGGACACAAGGATTTTCAGTCCTTTGCTCTACCAACTGAGCTATGGCACCAACGTTTTGTTCTCTTTTGCGAGTGCAAAGGTATGACATTTTTTTCTTACGTGCAAATATTTTCGAGAAAATCTTTAAAAAATTTTTCTCTTAGGCATTTTTGTTATACCTTTGCATTACCAAAAGGTACGGAATGTAGCGCAGTTGGTAGCGCACTACGTTCGGGACGTAGGGGTCGGGCGTTCGAGTCGCCTCATTCCGACAAAAGGCGACAAACGAGCATTTTCGGTTGTCGCTTTTTCTTTTTCATTTTTGTAATTGCTTGAAAATTATTTTTACAATAGAAGCTATGAATAACAGGAACGAATATTTTGATTTTCTAAGAGGAATTGCAATTATTTTCGTAGTAGGTATACATACCTTTGTTTATACCAATAATGAAACTGAATTTGAAATTAACATTAAGACTTATGCATATCAAGCATTATTTTGTGCTGTTCCTATATTCTTAGCTATATCGGGATTTTTTCTAAGCAAAAATGATTTTTCATCTAAAAAAAGCGTCTATTCTTTTTGGAGAAAACAAATTCCCAAAATTTATTTACCTTGTCTAATATGGTCTATACCTCTATTTGCAAGAGCATTTTTCTATAGCAACTATCCATTGATAAACTGTTTTGCCTATTATTTCTTGTGCGGGTTAGGTGTTTTCTATTTCGTTTCTGTAATTATTCAGTTATATATACTATTGCCTTTCATTAAAAAATTGTGCAATAAAAAAGGAGTTGTATTTTTTGCGTTTGTATCTCTAGCCGCAGTATTCATGATAAATATAGCTCCCACAAATAGCGTTTTAACTTCACTTGGGCTATCTATTTTATGGATTGGTTTTTTCGCTATAGGTATATATTTGTCAAAAAACACAAACAGAGAATATAGCCTATTGTTTGCCATATTACTGATGTGTGGATATTTTCTTAATAATATAGAGGTTGATTGTTGGGAAAGTTTTAATCGAAAATGTCACGATTACAGATTGAGTTCTTTCTTGTATTCATTTGGAGTGATTCTTATATTGTTTTCAAAATATGCAGAAAACTTATATAATAAAAAGAAACATATTCTAAAATCAGCAATAAGTTATATTGGTAAAGTATCATTTGGAATTTATCTTTTACACTACCCATTAACACTTTATATGCCTTTTAAAACTTGGATTGCAAATTGGGTTGTAATACTAACTGTTTCAATGCTAATTATAACAATTGCCAAAAGATTGTTTCCCAAATTTTCAAAAAAATATTTAGGATTTTATTGATTTCAACAACCTTGTAGTTTGTAGAACAATATGCTCAATAATGTGCTCAAAGTCCTCTATAAACTTGTTAGATAATTTATAAGTAAAGGCGACACAAGGCGACAAACGAGCATTTTCGTTTGTCGCTTTTTCTTTTCTGTTGCTGTAAGTGCTTGAATAATATTGCATATCGCAGTGTTTGCTAATACTATGGTTTTGCAGTATTTTTGTACAGCAATAATATTTGATACAATGAAACAAAGGAATGAATATTTTGATTTTTTGAGAGGAGTTGCCATTATTTTTGTTGTTGGCATACACGTTTTTACAATAAATGACAGCGATTGTACCATAATTCAATATAGCAACATTGCCTTAAGACAAGTTTTCAATTGTGCTGTTCCTCTTTTTCTGGCAATTTCAGGATATTTTTTAAGCAGGGTAAATTTGGATACACAACAACAACGACTGCTATTTTGGAAAAAACAAATTCCCAAAGTTTACATTCCTTGCCTTATTTGGTCTATACCCTATATATACAAAAGTATATTTGTAAATAATTCCCCTGTTATAAATTGTTTGATT
>JAZOUV010000013.1:0-1798 GCA_045658315.1 Eubacteriales bacterium | reverse complement strand
TCAGCATACCCGGCATTAAGGTCAGCTTTTTTTATTTTCAGGAACTCGCTTATTCTTGCTCCGGTTTTTGCAAGGATAGTGTAATACATTACCCAGTCATCAGCTCCGTCCCTCTTCAGCCCATCGATTAGCTTGTTATACTGCCCAATCGTCATAACGTTCTCCACTGTCGTTGTGCGTTGGATCTTAACCTGCTTTACGGATAGGTACGTTTCTTTGTACTCACAATACTTCCGAACACCGCTTAGGTATAGGTTGACTGTCTTCGGACTCAAGGTATCGAGCAGCATATTCTTCCAGTTTATAATATTTATTTTGTCCATAGCTTCGGCATACTCAAAATACAGCTTTACAGCATGCAAATAACATGCTTTTGTGCTTTTGCTTAATTCTTTCTCAATAAGGTATGCCTCAAACCCTTTTAAGTCTGCTTGAACAGCCACTTTTTCCCCACCTTTCAATGGAAAAATCAGCAACTTCCTATAATGTGTATTATAAGAAGTTGCCGTCAAATTATCTCCCGCCCTCTTCGACCGTAGGATTATTTCTCTCAACAACGTCACCGGCAGGGATTTCGTACAGTAATCTTACGATTTCAACAAGGTCATCAACAGTGTCAAGTTTTTTCTTTCCGCTGCTTATCGCATCTTTGCCGTAACCTTTTACGACTGCGATAGCTTTTTTGCGTTCTATGTATTCCATTATATTCAGTCCCTCCCATTAGCCGAGAACAGAGCAACGATTACTCTGTCAATAATCATCCCGGCAAAAAATGCAATTATAATCCATTTCATTGACTAATCTTTCCCCCTTCATCGTAAACACTTTGTCGCCTAATCGGGCAATTATGGTATCTCGGACACGGAACGCGTGCCGGTGTCTTTGCGTTTTTTGGTATGCTTATATTTGTTGTTCCGTCGCAAAAATGGTTAGGATACAAACATTCTCTTGATATCATTTGAACTTTAGTACTGTACTCCATTTTCTCACCCTCTTTCGCTCATATAGTCTTTCATCAGAGCACTGTAGATCTTGCACTTGAAATATTGACGAGTTGTACAGTATTCTTTTTCGTGAGCTTCTTTGTCTTCGGTAAACTCAAAGCAGCTGACACACTTTTTTCCGATAATGCCCTCACAGCTTATGGATTTCTTCGACTCGGTAATAAAGAATGGGCATAACACTTGTACGTTTATTTTTTTGTTTGCCATTAAACACTTCCCTCTTCCGCATTTGTTTTTTTATTAATTCGCAAATATTTTTTATATCCCGCTTTTTTTCGTTGAATTCTACATTTCTCGCATATACGGTTAGGCTGTCGTTCATAAAATGTGGCACCGCAGCGTACACAGTATTGCGGTTTAATACGTTGAAATGAGGAACATGCATCACAATTGGTTTCCCCGGTAGCACACCCATGAATGTTATCCCAATTCTGACATAAATTTCTTTGCCAATTGTCTTGGTTATCAAATTGTTTTCGTATCTGATATGTAAGTAAGCTCGTTAGCTTACTCATTTCTTCCTTAACTGCAGCTTTTTCTTCAACGGACATTAACAGCTTTTGCCCGATGCACCGTTCCGGGCGATTATGACCCCACTCACCGTTTCCAATCAATTTGCTAACTTTGTTAAGATTCTCGGTTAAATACACTGTGTATACTTTGCCTCGTATTGCCTTGGCTGATTTTCCTATAACTCGGCTTATGCTTTCGTAATTACTACCCTCTTTTATCATTTGGCAAAGAGTACCTATCTGCTCCTCTGTCCAAAGATTATGGTTGTCGGCCTTGAGAGG
>JAZOUV010000012.1:0-10369 GCA_045658315.1 Eubacteriales bacterium | reverse complement strand
ATTTGACTTTAATATCCTCGTCTATGGGAGTAATTTCCCCCTCTTCGTCTGTTACGTCATATTCTATATCCACCCATTCTCCGTTCACCTGTTCGTGTACAGCATGAGGGTATGATACAGCTATATAACTTCCGTCGTCGCAAAGAAAATGCTTTTCTTTTTCTCGACGTTTTGTTACATCTTCGGATATAATAATCGGTTCAAGTATCTCATCTGTCAATGTTTTTTCTTCCGATACCGGTGTCAGTGCTTCATTCTCCGCATTTTTCGCAGAATCGTCTGTCAAAGCAATAATATTCCCCGGAAGTATAGAAATCATCATACATATTACGAGCATAAAAGCTGTAATTTTGTAAAACTTAAAATTGGATTTTTTCATATTGTGTCTCCTTGTTTTTCATAACATTTTCACGGCACAACAAAAACAACGTATGGACATAATTTGCCGTACAACTATGCATACGGTTAATCTGCGCTTCTTCATTAACCATTGGAGACACCTTCTTTCTATAAGCTTTACAGTAATATTTTACCATACAACCCCACCAATAACAAGAAATTATTATGTATTTTAACCAACAAAATTTTCTATTATTTTTTATAAAGGTTGCACAAAAAACATATAAAACACAGAAAATATCCATTGGCAAGTCCACCTATTTCTGGTTTTTGGCTTTCTATATATTAATACGGTTAAAAAAGCATTTTTACTACATCTTTTGGCATTTATTTACAAAAAAGAGCCGAATCAAATCAGATTCAGCTCTCTTAAAAAATGCTTTATTACAGCTTATTTATCTTTTCCGAAAATCTTTTTCATAAAGGATTCTTTTTTCGAGTAGTTTGAGTTTCCGCAAAGCTCAGCAAAATGCTTCAATGCATCCTTCTGAGCCCCCGACAAGCCCTTAGGCACTTCAACAATAACTCTAAAAATAAGATCGCCTTTATTTTTTGAACGAGGTATCTGAATACCCTTGCCTCGAAGTGTAAATCTCGTATCCGTCTGAGTTCCTTCAGGAATGGTATATTGAACCTTTCCTTCAAGGGTAGGAATATCTATCTCTGCACCGAGTGCTGCTTCAACAAACGTAATAGGAACATCACAGTAGATATTATATCCGTCTCTTTCAAATACCGGGTGAGGTCTTACAGATACCGAAACATAAAGGTCTCCGTATCCGCCGCCGTTTCTGCCGGCATTACCCTGCCCCTGCAGAATAACTCTCTGACCGTCGTCAATTCCCGCAGGAATAGTAACCTCCAACGTCTTCTTTATTCTTACGTAACCGGTTCCACGACAGTTCGTACAAGGACTCTTTATAGTCTTTCCTCTGCCCCCGCAGGTCTCACACGTCTTTGTAGTCTGGAACATACCGAGAGGTGTCCTCTGTGTAACCCTCACCTGTCCGCTTCCGCCACAGGTCTTACAGGTCTCGGCAGAAGTTCCCTTCTGTGCACCGCTTCCCTTACAATCGGCACATAATTCAACACGGTTATAAGATATTTCTTTCTTGCAACCGAAGGCCGCCTCTTCAAATGATATTGTAACATGTGCACGCAGGTCTTCGCCCTGCTGAGGCATATTTCTTCTTGCAGAGGACGATTGTCCGCCTCCTCCGAAAAAACTGCCGAATATATCACCGAAGTCAAAACCGCCGAAACCGCCGCCGAAATCTCCGAAACCACCAAAGCCGCCGCCCCCCATATTGGGGTCAACACCGGCATGTCCGTACTGGTCATATCTCGATTTCTTATCGGGGTCGCTCAGCACCTCGTACGCTTCATTAATTTCCTTAAACTTTTCTTCAGCCTTTGGATCGTCGGGATTGACGTCGGGGTGATGCTGCTTTGCAAGCTTTCTGTATGCTTTTTTTATCGTCTGTTCATCAGCACCTTTGTCTATTCCCAGCACCTCATAGTAATCCCGTTTATTATCCGCCATATACTACCTCTTTTTTGTCTATGTAAAACAACGATACTGTTGGCAGAAATATTCTGCCAACAGTCCATCTTTACTGTATTATTTATCAGTTGTTTGTCTTATCCTCGTATTCGCCGTTATAGAAGTCGCCGTTACCGCCATTCTGAGCACCGCCCTGTGCACCTGCATCACCCTGAGGAGCCTGCTGTGCATAAAGCTTTTCGCTGAGCTTGTAGAATGCCTGCTGGAGAGCTTCGGTATCAGCCTTAATGCTGTCCGTGTTGTCAGTCTTAACTGTTTCTTTTAGCTTTTCAACAGCCGCCTTAACATCTGCCTTGTCGGATTCGGGGAGCTTATCGCCGATCTCATTAAGTGTTTTTTCGGACTGGAAGATAAGGCTTTCAGCCTGGTTCTTAACCTCAACAGCTTCTTTCTGCTTCTTATCCTCTTCGGCATATTTTTCCGCATCCTTAACAGCCTTATCGATATCTTCCTGACTCATATTGGTGGAAGAAGTAATTGTAATGTGCTGTTCTTTACCGGTTCCCTTATCCTGTGCTGTTACGTTGACGATACCGTTTGAGTCAATATCAAAAGTAACTTCAATCTGAGGAATACCTCTGGGAGCTGCGGGAATACCGTCAAGCACAAATCTGCCGAGTGTTGTATTACCCTTTGCCATATCTCTTTCGCCCTGAAGAACGTGAATCTCAACAGAGGTCTGGTTATCTGCGGCAGTAGAGTAAATTTGGCTCTTCTTTGTAGGAATAGCTGTATTTCTGTCTATAATTCTGTTGAATACGCCGCCCAACGTCTCGATACCGAGAGAAAGGGGAGTTACGTCAAGGAGTACGACACCGTTAAGGTTTGCATCCTGGCTGAGAACGCCGCCTTGAATTGCCGCACCGAGAGCAACACATTCGTCGGGGTTAATTCCCTTGAAGGGCTCTTTGCCTATGAAGTTCTTAACTGCGTCCTGTACTGCGGGAATTCTTGTAGAACCGCCTACCAAAAGAACCTTGTCAACCTGTGCGGGTGTAACACCTGCATCGGAAAGAACTCTTCTCGTGGGTGCCATTGTAGCTTCAACAAGATCTGCTGTCAGTTCATTGAACTTAGCTCTTGTCAAAGTTCCGTCAAAATGCTTAGGTCCTGTTGCATCTGCAGTAATAAAGGGCAAGTTAATATTTGAAGAAGCAACGCCCGAAAGCTCGATCTTAGCCTTTTCAGCAGCTTCCTTAAGTCTCTGGAGAGCCATCTTGTCCTGACGGAGATCAATGCCGTTTTCCTTCTGGAAGGAGTCTGCTATCCAGTCAATAATTCTCTTATCGAAATCGTCGCCGCCCAGTCTGTTGTTACCTGCTGTAGCCTTAACTTCAAAGAAGCCGTCGCAGATTTCAAGGAGAGATACGTCGAATGTACCGCCGCCAAGGTCGAATACGAGCACTCTCTGCTCCTCTTCCTTTTCAAGACCGTAAGCAAGAGCTGCAGCCGTAGGCTCATTGATAATTCTCTTTACTTCCAGTCCTGCAATTTTACCCGCATCCTTAGTTGCCTGACGCTGAGCGTCGGAGAAGTATGCAGGAACGGTAATAACCGCCTCAGTTACCGCTGTTCCGAGGTATGCCTCGGCATCAGATTTGAGCTTTTGCAGAATCATTGCCGAAATTTCCTGAGGATTATATGACTTATCGTCTATATTGACCTTATAGTCCGTACCCATTTCACGCTTGATGGACATAATAGTTTTGTCGGGGTTGGTGATACCCTGACGTTTTGCAACTTGACCGACCATTCTTTCACCGGTCTTTGAGAATGCAACTACCGAAGGAGTAGTTCTCGCACCCTCGGGATTTGGTATAACGATAGGCTCGCCGCCTTCATATACTGCTACACAAGAGTTTGTTGTACCGAGGTCGATACCAATAATTTTTCCCATAATATTTTTCCTCCAAATTATGTTAAGTTATTTTTTTAATCAAATTCAGTTTGCAACCTTTACCATTGCATATCTTATGACCTTGTCGCCTCTTTTATATCCCTTACTAAAGGTTTCGACAATCATATTTTCACCGACGGAATCATCGTCAACATGCATAACAGCATTATGCAAATTTGGATCAAATTCCGTATTTTCGGTTACTATCTCTTCAACACCCATTTTTTTAAACGTATCTTTGAACATATTCAAAGTAATATTTACGCCTTCGGCAAGATTACCGCTTTCAGCAAACCCCACTGCTCTTTCAAGATTATCGAGTATGGGCAAAAGCTGTGTTATAGCATCGATATATGCATCGCCGTAAAGCCCTTCTTTTTCTTTTGCGGTACGCTTTCTGTAATTTTCATATTCAGCTGCAATCCGTAAGAACATTTCGTTCTTTTCTTCAACAGTTTTTTTAAGCTCCTCAACCTCTTTTTTCAAAGTGTCGATTTCTTTTTTTGAAGACTTTTTCTCTTTTTTCTCAGTCTTTTCGGCACTTTCGGTTGTTTCGATGTTTACCTCTGTTTCCTCCGAAGCAGTCTCTTCGGGGGTTACGATTTTTTCTTCAGCCATTTTCTCCTCCGTTATCTCCGTTTGTCAGCAAATTTTCTTTTTCACCGAATAGGTTTCTTATATTTTCGGATAGAAGGTCAAGCGTAGTTACGACCTTTGAATAATCCATTCTGCACGGTCCTATAACGCCTATAGCTCCCACCACCCTGTCATTAACCGTAATGTTTCTGAAGATCAGAGTAGAGTTGCTCATAATGTCAACCGCATTCTCTTTGCCGATAAGTATATTTGTCGTGTCCTTTTCGGAATTGCTTATAATATTTATTATATCATCTTTCTGCTCCAGCATACCAATTAGGCATCTGAGCTGAGAAAGATTTGAATATTCGGGAAATTCGAGCAACCTGTTCACCTGCTCAACTTTAACGTCGCCACGGTCTATCTCTTTCACCGCATCATATATACATTTTATTATGGGGTCAACAATCTCTTCATATCCAAACAAGTTGTTCTTTATTTCAACCACCGATGCATACGCCAACTCGTCTATCGCTTTTCCCGCAATAAATCTGTTCAAAAGCTCCGACAAGCGTTCTGTTACTTTTAGATTTATCGCCTTTGACGTGCGTATAAGCTTAGTCTTTGCTCCCCCGGTGTTAGATACCATAACGAGAACAAAGCTTCTGTTGTCAACGTAAACGGTGTTAAAAGCCGTAATAACTACCTGAACGGGTCGAGGCTTAACCGTTATCGCTGTATAATTTGTTATTGCTGAAAACAACCTGCCCGCCTGCTCGATTATTCGGTCAAGCTCTTCTTCCTTGGATTTTTTCAAGGCATCAAGCTGTTCAAGCTCATCTCTCGTCAGTCTGTATCTGTCCATGAGCGAATCAACATAGAATCTGTAACCGAGCTCCGACGGAACTCTGCCCGCCGACGTGTGGGGCTGTTCCAAATACCCCAGCTCTTCAAGCTCTGCCATTTCATTTCTTATGGTTGCTGAGGAATAAGCAATATTATTATTCTGAGTGAGGAATTTTGAGCCAACTGGTTCACCTCGGTCTATATGTGCGTCAATAACGGCACGTAGTATCATTTTCTTTCTTTCGCTGAGACCGCCGTCGTTACCGTACATATACCATCATCCCCTCTCTTTTCGTGTTTTAGCACTCAAAACAAACAAGTGCTAAACCGTATATAGAGTTTACACTTATCACTCTCGATTGTCAAGTGCTAATATGGATAATATTGTTAATATTTTATGAAATTACGGAAATTGAGACACATTTTTTCATTATTAGAAAAAAATTTTAAAATTTTTTCCTTAATTGCCTTGTTTTGAAAAAAGAGAAGATATATAATAGATTAACGAAATACTAATTAAACAACGGAGAAAAAATGAAAACACTGTTACGTTATTTAAAGCCGTTCCGCCGCAGAATGACACTCGGCTTTTTGATTAAGGTTACGGGTACTCTGACAGAACTTATGCTCCCCTACATATTGAGCCACATCTTAAAGAATGTCGTCTCATCGCAAAGTATAAAAAACATACTTACTTGGGGTGGACTTATGATACTGTGCTCGGGTATTGCCTGCCTTTGCAACATTGTCGCAAACCGTATGGCTGCAAAAGTTTCGAGAAACTTTTCCGAACATATCAGAAAAGACCTGTTTGAGCATACCCTCAAGCTGTCCGCAGCACAAACGGATAAATTTACGATTCCATCGCTCGAATCAAGAATTACAACAGACACCTACCACGTGCACAACTTTATAAGCATGATACAGCGTATGGGCGTAAGAGCTCCCATTCTGCTTATGGGCGGTATTATGATAACTCTCATTATGGACAGCTTTCTTGCACTTGTAATGATAGCAATACTTCCCCTTATTTTTGTAACAGTCTACTTTATTTCCAAAAACGGTGTTCCTCTCTATTCAAAGGTACAGAGATCGGTTGACGATATGGTATGTGTCGTAAGAGAAGACACTCGGGGAATACGAGTTATAAAAGCACTTTCAAAAAACGATTACGAAAACCGCAGATTTGACGGATTTAATATCAAGCTTTCAAAAGATGAAAGAAAAGCAGGCACGATCATGGGTATTGTCAACCCCGTAATGACCATGTTTATGAACTGCGGCATTGTAGCTGTTATTGCTATGAGTGCATCAAGAGTTGCACGGGGACTGTCCCACCCGGAAACTGTTATTGCTTTTATGCAGTATTTTACGCTTATTTCGATGGCAATGATGTCGGTATCAAGAATATTTGTAATGTACACAAAGTGTGCCGCATCGGCAAACAGAATTGCAGAGGTACTAAACACTCCGGCAGAGCTTGAGGTTTCCGATTACGATACAAGTGCAACTAACAACAATTCACCCCACATTATGTTTAATAAAGTTTCTTTCTCGTATCTCGGGAAAACAAACCAGCTTGATAATATAAGCTTTTCATTAAAAAAAGGCGGTACATTAGGCATTATCGGTGCAACGGGAAGCGGTAAATCTACCCTCGTCAAGCTCCTTCTCCGCTTTTATGATACTACAGAGGGTGAAATTCTGATAAACGGCAGAAATATTAAGACTATCCCTAAAGATGAATTCACAAAAATGTTCGGTATAGTTTTGCAAAACGACTTTTTATATGCCGACACCATAGAAGAAAACATTACCTTCGGAAGAAAGCTGGCAAAAGAAGATATAGTAAAAGCGGCAAAAGTTGCCCAGGCAGACGACTTTATCTCAGCATTCTCTGACGGCTATGACCATCTTCTTTCATCAAAAGCAACCAACGTTTCGGGAGGTCAGAAACAAAGGCTTCTGATTTCCAGAGCACTTGCCGCCAACCCCGAAATACTTATTCTCGACGACAGCTCATCGGCTCTTGACTACAAGACAGATGCCAATCTGAGACAAGCCTTGAAGGAGAATTTCAGCGAAGCAACGATTATAACGGTTGCCCAAAGAGTAAGCTCTATCAAGCACTGCGACCTTATTATTGTGCTTGACCACGGCAATGTTATCGGCTTCGGTACCCACGAAGAGCTTTTATCTTCCTGTCCCGAATACAAAGAGATAAGCGATTCGCAGATGGGAGGTGCTTTCGTTGAATAGAGCACAATATAACGCAAGTAATAACACAAAATTAGATAAACATACCCAAAAAAGCATTCTTATCCGACTTGGCGGCTACGTTTTGAAATATTGGCCTCTTTTTCTGTCGGCAATAGCTTTTACCCTCATTTCAAACCAGTTGTCTCTTATGGGACCCACATATTCGGGCAATGCAATCGACGCTATTGCAAATAAAAACGGCGTTGATTTTGATACCGTTTGGCTGAACGTCTCAAAAATGCTGATATGCTATTTGGTTTCAGCAATTCTTTCATACGGCTTGGCAGTAATTATGATACACCTCAGCCAAAGAATCGTTTACACTATGCGTAAACAGCTCTTTGAAAAGCTCAATACCCTGCCCGTTACCCACTTTGACACAACGTCGGCAGGCGATATTATCAGCCGTATTTCTTACGATATTGATACAATAAACAGCACCCTGTCTCACGATGTGGTACAGGTTATGGCAAGTATTTATACGGTAATAGGCTCGCTGATATTTATGTGGAACATTTCAAAGCCTATGCTTGCAGTGTTTGCATTCACCGTACCCGCTTCCATACTCTTTACAAAGTATAGGTCAAAAAAGGTTCGCCCACTCTTTCGGGCAAGGTCAAGAAAATTGGGCGAACTAAACGGCTACGCCGAAGAGATGCTGTCAGGTTGCAGCACCATTCGTGCCTACGGCAAAGAAGATGTTATCTGCGACAGATTTAATGCAAGAAATACCGACACGATGAATGCCTACTATAAGGCTGAATTTTACGGTGCAACACTCGGTCCCTCGGTAAACTTTATTAACAATCTTTCAATTTCACTTGTAACCATTCTCGGCGGTATTCTTTATATGTACTCACAGAACGGAACGTTTGCCAAAGGAACGCTGTTTTTTATAACCCTCGGTAATGTTGCCCAGTTTGTGCAGTACTCAAGAAAGTTTGCAGGACCGATAAATGAGTTTGCAAATATACTCCACGAGTTCCAATCTGCATTTTCGGCAGCTGAACGTGTGTTCAAAGTACTTGACGAGCCGTCAGAGCCTGCCGATTCGGAAGATGCTGTCAGCCTTGACAACGTAAAAGGCAGAGTTGACTTTGAAAAGGTATGCTTTGGCTATACCGAAAACAAACAAATACTTCATGAAGTATCTGTAAAAGCCGAGCCCGGAAAGACTATTGCTATTGTGGGGCCTACGGGTGCTGGTAAGACTACGATAATTAATTTGCTTATGAGGTTTTACGACGTTAATTCGGGCGAGATAAGACTTGACGGCGTTAAAATAACCGACATCAAGAGATTTGACCTGAGAAAAGCATATACTATGGTTTTGCAGGATACATGGCTTTTCAACGGCACAATATTTGATAATATTGTATACGGCAAAGAAGATGCAACGCAAGAAGAGGTTGAAGCAGCGGCAAAAGCGGCAAAAATCGATAAATATATTGAGAGTCTGCCCGACGGGTATATGACACGCTTATCCGATGACGGCGTTAATATATCAAAAGGTCAGAAACAGCTTATAACTATTGCAAGAGCGATTTTGTCAGACGCACCTATGCTTATACTTGACGAGGCTACGTCAAACGTTGACTCGCGGACGGAAATTAAGATTCAAGAAGCCTTGTCCGAGCTTATGAAAGGCAGAACCTGTTTTATAATTGCACACAGACTGTCAACTATCAAAAATGCCGACTGTATACTCGTTCTTCAAAACGGTGTGATTACCGAACAGGGAACTCACGACGAGCTTATAGAACAAGGCGGATTTTACAGTACGCTTTATAACTCACAGTTCAGTTAAAAAAAGGGCTTTCAGCCCTTTTTTATTTCTAAACTATTAGATTTGTTTTGAATTAAAAACGGCGGGAGACAAGCCCCCGTCCTTTCGACTTAAATAATTAGTCTATTTCGCCACACCTGACATATTTTCTTGATTATAACATATATTATATGTATTTTCAAGAGTAAACGACATATATTTTTAGCATAAGCCCTACGTTTTATGTAATAAAATATTACTAAAGAGGTGTGGTATTATGGACGAAACATTTATTAGGAACAGAATAACGGAATTAAGAATAAAAAAAGGTGTATCAGAATATAAGATGAGTTACGACCTTGGACACAGCAAGAGCTACATCAACAATATTTCATCGGGAAAGGCATTGCCTCCAATGAAGGAGTTTTTGGAAATCTGCAAATATTTTGAAATAACGCCCTCGCAATTTTTTGATATGGAAACCGATGACCCTATTTTACTCCAGAATATAATAACCGAATTAAAAAAGTTAAATTCTGATGATATGTCGCTTATATTATCAAATATACAAAGATTGACAAAATAAAACAAGAGCTGTATGTGGGAAAAAGTCCACACACAGCTCTTGTTTTATCCAAAATTATATTCTTCAAATTTGAAGCCATAGGTGTCGGCAAATATCTCGGCTTCGGAATCTCTTACGGCGCATATAACAAGGTCTTTCGTTCCAAAAAATGCATCGGTTTCTATATTTTCAACTGTTTCGGGAATGTATTTTTTCGCAGTTTTACTACTTTCTAAACACAAATAAATATTCGTGGGCAATTAGCAAAAAATTATATTTTACACTATTGGTTTTCCAATATCCCGTTGCCTTACAATTATGTTGCTCTTTAATAATCAGTTCTTTCAGCTTAAAACCTGCTTCTTCAAAGATACGCATAACATCAAATGACATAGGTATCATATGACCTTTTTGGCGTGTATCACCCATAAGAACAGCACAGAACTTGTCCTTTTTCAGAACACGGTAGCTCTCTGCCGCAACCTTTTTCATTTCCTC